>NZ_JABZFS010000051.1:0-33574 GCF_014237355.1 Desulfosporosinus sp. | reverse complement strand
AAAAAAAGGTGATCCTTCCTTGATCTTAGGCAGAAATGCGACTATCAAGGACACGGTTATAAAAATTACGGACATTACACCGGATGAGGGCAGGATAGCTATACAGGGTGAACTATCAAATATCGAAGCTAAGGAATTAAGAAGCGGAAAAACTTTAATTTCCTTTGATTTATATGACGGCTCTAGTTCTATGACCTGTAAGGCCTTCATCAAGCCCGGTGAAGATGGTGAGATATTATCCAGGCTGAAAAAGGCAAAGGTTGTCAAGCTTGCTGGAAATGCAGGCTTCAGCCAGTTTTCTGGGGAAATTGAGCTTATTGCCAATACCATCGTAGAAACAGCAGGCATGAAGAAGGCTCAGCGGCAGGATAGGGCAGAGGAGAAGCGTGTCGAGCTGCACATGCATACCCAAATGAGTCAAATGGATGCCATGACCAGTGCCACTGATCTGATTAAAAGAGCTATGAGCTGGGGTATGAAATCCATTGCTATTACGGATCATGGCGTTGTTCAGTCTTTTCCTGAGGCTCATAAGCTCATAGGAAGAGATAATCCGAACATGAAAGTAATCTATGGTGTGGAAGCCTATTTGGCACCGGATAAAAAGTCATCGGTCACCAACGCCAAGGGCCAGAGTATTGATACTACCTATTGTGTGTTGGACTTGGAAACCACGGGCTTCTCTCCTGTAACCGAGAAAATCACTGAAATAGGAATCATAAAACTCAAAGATGGAAAGGTCATCGATGAGTTTAGTTGCTTTGTTAATCCGGAAAAGCCGATTCCTGCAAGGGTAGTAGAGGTTACCAATATAACCGATGACATGGTAAAAGATGCAGAAACCATAGACCAGGTCTTTCCTAAACTGCTGGAGTTTATAGAAGGAAGCGTTTTAGTTGCTCATAACGCTGAGTTTGATATGGGTTTTTTAAAGCATAATGCTAAGGTCTTAGGTTATGTCTTGGATTACACTTATTTAGATACCTTGTCCTTGGCTAAGGAGCTCTTTCCGGATTACAAAACCTATAAATTAGGGAGAATCGCTAAGAACTTAGGCTTCAAGGTTGAGGTAGCTCACAGGGCCTTAGATGACGTGCATACTACCGTCAAAGTTTTTAATGTTATGCTTGAAAAGCTTAAGCAAAGGGGAGCAGAAACCCTTGAGGACATCGATCTCTATGGCTCCGATGAAGAAGCGAAGAAGGTAGAGTATAAGAAGCTAAAAACTTATCATGCCATGATTTTGGCCAAGAACTATGAAGGTTTAAAGAATTTATATAAGTTAGTTTCCTTTGCTCACTTAGATTATTTTTATAAAAAACCACGGATTTTAAAGAGCCTTTATAAAAAATACTCAGAAGGGTTAATCCTTGGCAGTGCCTGCAGTGAGGGCGAGCTTTACCAGGCCATCTTACTTGGAAAGTCCAATGAGGAGATTGAAGCCATTGCCAAGGCTTACGATTATTTTGAAATCCAGCCTCTCGGAAACAATGATTATCTAGTAAGAACAGAGCAGGTGCCCGATAAAGACTATTTAAAGGAAATCAACCGAAAAATTGTGGCTCTGGGTGAAAAATTAAACAAGCCTGTGGTAGCGACTGGTGATGTCCACTTCCTGGATCCAGAAGATGAGATCTACAGGCGAATACTAGAAGCTGGTCAAGGCTTTAAGGATGCCGATCATCAGGCCCCCTTATATTTAAAAACCACTGAGGAGATGCTTGAGGAATTTTCCTATTTAGGAGCGGCCAAGGCCTATGAGGTGGTGGTCACAAACACCAACCTGATAGCCGATATGTGTGAGCCCATTAGTCCAATTTCAGCAGAGAAATGCCCGCCTCATATTGAAGGCTGCGAGCAGACTATTAAGGATATTACTTATGAGAAGGCCCATGCGCTTTATGGAGACCCCTTGCCGGAAATTGTTCTGAAAAGGCTGGATAGAGAGCTGGATTCCATCATCAAAAATGGCTTCTCGGTCATGTATATCATTGCTCAAAAGCTTGTCTGGAAATCCAATGAGGATGGCTATCTGGTCGGCTCTCGAGGATCGGTTGGTTCCTCGGTGGTTGCCTATATGACCGGTATTACGGAAGTCAATGCCCTGCCGGCTCATTACCGATGTCCCAGCTGCCGATATTCGGATTTCTCCGATTATGGCATTAAAATCGGCTTTGACCTGCCCGATAAGGAGTGTCCGGTTTGCGGAGAAAAGCTGGCGAAGGATGGTATCGATATTCCCTTCGAGACCTTCTTAGGCTTCAATGGGGATAAAGAGCCGGATATTGACCTAAACTTCTCAGGAGAATATCAGGCCAAGGCCCATAAATATACTGAGGTTATTTTTGGCAAGGGTACAACCTTTAAGGCCGGAACCATCGGTACTATCGCTGAAAAGACAGCCTTCGGCTATGTTAAAAAGTATTATGAGGAAAAAAACCGTACCGTAAGCAAGGCAGAAACTCTGAGAGTCTCTAAAGGCTGCACCGGGATCAAAAGAACCTCAGGACAGCACCCGGGGGGAATCATCGTCGTACCGAAGGGACGAGAAATCTTTGAATTTTGCCCTGTACAGCATCCTGCCGATGACCCCAATTCGGATATCATTACCACCCATTTTGATTATCACTCCATTGATTCGAACTTATTAAAGCTGGATATACTGGGTCATGACGACCCGACGGTCATACGAATGCTTCAGGATATCACCGGGGTGGACCCTCTAACGATACCCATGGATGATCAGGAGACCATGTCAATATTCTCCTCTACGGAGGCCTTAGGGGTAACCCCGGAGCAGATCAACTCGAAGGTAGGAACCTTTGGAATTCCTGAGTTTGGAACGAAGTTTGTCAGAGGAATGCTTTTAGATACAAGGCCTAAAGCCTTCTCAGATTTAATCTGTATATCCGGACTTTCCCATGGCACGGATGTGTGGCTGGGAAATGCCAAGGATTTAATCGATGCGGGAACCGTAACCTTAAGTGAGGCCGTTTGTACCAGGGATGATATTATGACTTATTTAATTAAGAAGGGCCTACCGCCCAATACGGCGTTTAAGATCATGGAGCTGGTTCGTAAAGGGAAGGCTTTATCGAACCCGGAAAAATGGGCAGAATATGAAGCTTTGATGAGGGAGCATAAGGTACCGGAATGGTATATTGATTCCTGCCGAAAAATAAAATACATGTTCCCTAAAGCCCATGCTGCAGCCTATGTCATGATGGCCTTTCGGATAGCCTGGTTTAAGGTGCACATACCGAAGGCTTATTATGCAGCCTATTTAACCATTCGAGCAAAGGCCTTTGACGCTGAATTTATGATCTTCGGCAAAGAAAAGGTTAAGGCCAAGCTGAAGGAAATCGAGGCGCTGGGCAACGTTGCCACCCCAAAGGATAAGGATATGTACGATGACTTGGAATTGGTTTTGGAGATGTATGAAAGGGGCATTAACTTCCTGCCCATTGATTTATACAAATCTCATGCCACAAAGTTTCTGGTTGAGGAGGAGGGCTTAAGGCCGCCCATAAACAGTATATCCGGCATGGGTACCGTCGCAGCCGAAGGGATATTTAACGCGGCCCTAGAAAAGCCTTTCAACTCCATAGAGGATGTCAAGAAACGGGCCAAGATCGGAAATTCTACCATCGATTCACTTCGAAAATTTGGCTGTTTTAAGGGAATTCCGGAAAGTGATCAGATGAGTCTTTTTGATGTGATTTAATGAGTGATTAAAGAGGTGAAAAGAACCTGATCCTCATTATAAAACTGTTGAATAAATTCGAAAGATAGAATAAAATTAAAACAAAAAAGAATTTTTTTAAAATGGAGTTTTTCATGAGTGACAAGTTTTTAGGAGAAAGAATAAAAATAATAAGAAAACAACGTGATATGACTCTGCAAGACTTGGCTGACAAATCGGGATTATCTATTGGATTCATTAGTAAGGTTGAGCGTGGATTAACAAGTCCAACATTCAGTGCACTATTAAAGATTTCTAAAGCAATAGAAATTGAATTGGTTGAGTTGGTACAAGCCTCAACGGATAGACGGTCTGTGATAAGGAAAAATGAACGTATATCAATGTATCCTATGACAGATAGTGGGATAAGGCATGAGTTTGGAACACATGGATTCAGAAAAATGAAGGGTCTTTGGATAACATTACAGCATGGTGCAGTGGATATTTCTAGAGGTCATTCGGAAGAGGAACTTGGGATTGTAATTAAAGGTAGGTTGAAGGTTACTATCGGAAAGGAATCCTATAGTTTGGAAGAGGGAGATACTCTTTATATAGATGCGAATGTCCAACACAGTTTAAAAAATATTGGTGATTGTGAGTGCATATGCTTTTTTGCAATCAATTAGTTTAAATTGGATAAATATGAGTACTGTTATAAAACTAGCTCTAAAAAGTGTTTAAACAAAAAGTTTAGGCGCTTTTTTTTGTTGTATCGTATTAACAATAAACAGTCAGATTGAGAATTCCAGAAACCCCTGCCATTTTGAAGTCAGCATTAGTAGAATTGCCTGTCATTGCAGAAGTGTTCTCTTCCAAAACGTCCCCCATAAAAAACTTAAAGGAAAGATGAAATTTTAGGTTGATTTTTCTGATTATAAACAATATTATATGAATAGAAAAAGAATTTGAAAATTAGTTGATTAATTGGTTAGCAAATGGTTTTAGAAAACCCCTATTTTGCTCATATACAACTTCAGATAGCTAAGATAAGGGACAAAAGTGATTGTGCGAAAAAGGTAGTAGGAAACACTAATAATTAGGTGAGGTGTATTTAATTGCAAGACGACTTAAGGACAATTCATCAAGCATCAATGGAAATACTGGAGGAAGTAGGGGTAAAGTTTCATCACCCAGAGGTATTAGATCTGCTTCAAAGTAATGGGATAAGGGTCGTAGGAGAGACAGCTTATTTTAAACCAGACCAGGTTATGAACTGGATAAGTAAGGCGCCTTCACATTTTAAAATCTACGCCCGGAATCCTAAGTATGATATGGAGATTGGGGGGGATCAGGTTGAGTATGTTTCATGCAATTCCGGATTTCCCTGGATAGCCGATTTTGAGGGAACAAGGCGTAAAGCTGTTTTACAAGATTATTTCACATTTATAAAGCTTGTGCACCAGACTCCATTTTTTAATATTAATGGTGGAGTGATGGTTACACCCTCAGACTTACAATATAGTCCAATATACCCAATCATGTTGATGATTGCTTTGACCCATTCTGATAAATGTATGTTCGGTGGGTTAGGAAGCGCTAAGGAATCTGAAATGATTATGGATATACTCCAAATTGTTTTTGGAAGAAATGAAGATTTAATCAATAAACCGAGAATTGTTACAATAATTAGCCCCTTGTCTCCGCTTCAATTTGACGAGACGATGCTAGATACGTTACTTATATATGCTAAGTATGGTCAACCCATGATTATTGCTCCAGCTGTAATGGCGGGTACCACAGGCCCGATTACATTGGCAGGCAGTATAGCATTATCAAATGCCGAAAGTTTAGCTGGTATTGTAGTTTCTCAAATGGTTCGTGAAGGAACTCCAGTAATTTATGGTTCAGCAAGTGCAGCTTCGGATATGAGAACGGCAAGTTTTTCTATTGGTTCTCCTGAGTCAGCAATTTTTGCTGCCTATGGTGCTCGTTTAGCAAAGTCTTATGGTCTTCCCTGCCGTGGAGGAGGGACGCTAAACGATGCTAAATCAGTCTCGGTTCAAGCCGGGTACGAGAGTATGATGGTCATGCTGACTGCAGTACAGGAAAAAATTAATTTTATTCTACACAGTGCAGGGGGTTTAGACAGTTATGGAGCGATGTCATTTGAAAAGTATATTGTAGATCTAGAAATACTTGGGATGATAAATCGCTTTGTTCAAGGAGTAAAAACAGAACCTAAAGATTTGGCCTTAGATGTAATTAAGCAAGTAGGCCCTGGAGGCGAATTCCTTACACACCCAAATACCATGGAAAATTGTCGCACGGAACTTTGGATTCCTGATATTAGTTTAAGAGGGCCTATTGTCGATAAGGACCCTGATGAATGTTTAAAAGAAAATATTAATAAAAAGATGTCTAAGATGTTAGCAAATTACGACCTACCGCAACTTCCAGCTGAGATTAAGTCAAAACTTCGACAGTACTTGATAGATATTGGAGTAGACCCGAACATAATTGATCATTAAATATATTCGAAGAAAAGGATAGAAATAAAAATGGACATTATTAAGAATGTACAAGAAGACATTGTTATGACCGACAAACTTTTAGGAGAAAGAATAAAAATTATAAGAAAACAACGTGCTATGACTCTGCAAGATTTGGCTGACAGATCCGGATTATCTGTGGCGTTTATCAGTAAGGTCGAGCGTGGATTAACAAGTCCGGCATTTAGCGCTCTATTAGAAATTTGTAAAGCGATAGAAGTTGATTTGGTTGAGTTGGTTCAAGCTACAACGGACAGACAACCGGTGATAAAGAAAAATGAACGTATTCCAATGTTTCCTATGAAAAAAGATGATGGGGTTAGGCATGAGTTCGGAACACAAGGATTTAGAAAAATGAAAGGTCTTTGGATGACATTACAGCATGGTGCAGCGGAAATTTCCAGAGGTCATCCGGAAGAGGAACTTGGGACTGTAATTAAAGGTAGGTTAAAGGTTACTATCGGAAAGGAATCCTATATTTTGGAAGAGGGAGATACTCTTTATATAGATGCTCACGTCCAACATAGTTTAAAAAATATCGGTAATTGTGAGTGCTTGTGCTTTTTTGTATTTAATTAGGTAAAAACATTGGGTTATTTAAAATTACAAAAACATGAACCTCCTAAAGAGATTGATTTGTGTAGATTTTGTCTGTAACTGTGTTAGAGTCATATTTTCAGCTTCTAGCCTTTTTAGACAAAATTTTTTTTAATTGCAGGAATTTTTACAATTGTAAAGAATATTATATATATAGAAAATTGTTAAATAGAAGTTTGGCGAAAAAGACCGATTTTAAGAACTTTCTAAAGGTTTATGAATTTCAAAACTTGCTATTGTGGGTTGGCGAAAATCTCGGGAGGTTAAATCATAGTGAATTAATGTACTGAAGATTTTTAGAAGGAGGTGGTTATCTTTGAATCAAAAACTTGAAAAAATTCATGAGACATCACTTCAGATACTGGAAACGACCGGAGTAAAGATTTTTCACCCTAAAATTTTGAGCATTGCTCAAAAAAAGGGGGTCAAAGTGAATGGACAAACTGCTTTTTTTTCTCCCAGTCAAGTACAGGAATGGATAAAGAAAGCACCTTCAGCTTTTTCTGTTTATGCCAGAAATCCTAAATACAATATTTTGCTTGGGGGTGAAAAAACAGAATTTGCAGCTGGCTATGGAGCTCCTACTATTATTGATCAAAAGGGTATTAGAAGAAAGGCAAAGTTTGAAGATTATTTAATTTTTTTAAAGCTGATTCAACAATGTCCTTTCTTTAGTATTAATGGAGGAATCCTTGTCCAACCAAGCGATATCAGCCCAAGGCAGAGTTATCCTAATATGCTGTTTGCTGCGTTAGCTTATTCTGATAAATGCCTTATGGGAGGGGCAGGCGGGGCGGAAGAGGTCAATACAGTATTGGATATGTTGGATATTGTTTTTGGAAAAGAAAGTCTAATTAGTACGCCCAGGATCATGGCAATCTTAAATAGTACAAGCCCATTACAGTTTGATAAAAATACTTTAGACACGCTCTTGCTGTTTGCTGAATACGGTCAGCCAGTGATTATTTCGCCGGCAGTTATGGCAGGAACTACTGGACCGATAACTCTTGCAGGAACAATTGCCTTATCAAATGCAGAAATCCTGGCTGGTATAACTTTAGCTCAAATGGTTAGGGAAGGGACTCCTGTTATGTATGGCATGCAATCCACTGCAGCTGATATGAGAACTGGTGGAATTGCAGACGGTTCACCTGAAAGAGCTTTGTGCGTTGCCTACGGAGCACGATTAGCAAAAGAGTATGGAATACCATGTCGTGGCGGAGGGACAGAAAACGATGCCAAAAGCCTATCAGTACAAAGCGGATACGAAAGTATGATGGATATTTTGGTGGCATGCCAAGAGAAGACTAATTTGATTATTCACAGTGCAGGGACTTTAGATAGTCATGGTGCAATGTCCTATGAAAAATTTATAGTTGATATAGAAATCTTAGGAATGGTAAATCGGTTTCTGCAAGGGGTGAATACGGATGAAATATATACACCTTTTATTAGTAGGAAAGGGTTCCACCCTATAGGTGCCAATCCTTACCAAGAGTTACTTAATAATATTGATAAAAAAAAGGAAGAGATGTTAGCTCAATATTGTCAGCCCGAGCTATCTCAAAAAGTCTTTACCCAGCTCAAGGAGTACTTGGCGTCTAAAGAGATTGGAACAGCGATTTTTTGAAGTAAACAAGAGTTATTGGGTTATATCAACAAAGTCTGCTTTTTTCAATAAGTCGCAATGTTTTAAATAAAGCAATAAGGAGTGATGACATGGATAGTACTGTAATCTCGGACTTATTAGTAGGTGGTATTTTAAGAGGGGGAATGTACGTTCTCATGGCCATGGGTCTTTCCCTGGTATTTGGGGTTATGAGAATTCCTAATTTTGCCCACGGCGAATTTTATATGCTAGGTGCTTATTTTTCTTATTTTGCCTGTACCTTAGGGGGCTTTCCGCCTGCTATCGCTATAGTGTTAGCAGGAATCGGGGGATTCGTGTGTGGTGCCTTAATGGAGAAAGTTACCTTTTATCCATTAAGGAAAAGGTCTCGGGGAGATTGGATCATGAATAGTTTTTTGGTTACAGCAGGTCTTTCGTTTATTTTACAAAATTTAGCTCAAGCTTTGGTAGGAACAGATTTTAAAGGTGTCCCTCAATACTGGGGCGGGTCAATTAATTTCGCAGGACTAAGTGTTTCAACCGACCGAATTGTAGGCTTCTTAATTGCAATGGCATCTGTAGCAATCTTCTGGTTATTTTTGAAGAAAACAAGGACAGGTAATGCAATTAGAGCAGTTTCCGAGCATGAGACAGGCGCTATGCTCATGGGGATAGAACTGAATAAAATCCATACATTAACATTTGCTTTAAGCAGTATGCTGGCCGCCATAGCCGGAGCTGCTCTGCTATCGATAATTCCTGCCTATCCAACAATGGGTTTGCAGCCTCTGTATAAATCCTGGTTTGTGGTGATTCTGGTTGGCTTAGGTAATATTCAAGCCACCATTATCGGTGGGTTTCTTGTAGGGGTAATTGAAGCAGTATCATCATTTAGTTTAGGAGCCATGTGGCAGGACGTGGTTAGTCTATCAATTATTATTTTGGTGCTACTGGTTAAACCTACCGGCTTATTCGGGAAAAAAATGAAGGTATAGGAGGTGATGGATATGATAAGCGAAAAATCGTTGGAAACAGGGTTTGTTAAAAATTTAAAGCATAATTTAGGAAACTTTGGACTTTCACCTGTGGCAATAGGACTGTTTGTTTTGTTGGGATTTGCTCCATATCTAATTGGAGATGAATACATCCTTCGTTTGCTGGTGATTAGTTTATTGTTTGGGACGTTGGCAATGGGTTTTGATTTGTCAGCCGGTTATATTGATGTAGCTAACTGGGGATATGCCGGATTGATGGGGTTAGGTGCATATACTTCTGCTCTGCTCTTGACGAATTTGGGAATTTCCCCATGGATAGGAACCCTTGCAGGTGCTTTTATGGCGGCTATATTCGGGTTACTAATTGGAGTTCTTACTCTCAAGATGGATGGAATGTTTGCCGCAATTCTAGCGTGGTTTATCGGCTTAATCCTTATGGCACTTACCACTTCTCTGACGGGTTTAACTAGGGGAGCTCTGGGTTTGAACGTTGATTTGTACTTTAATACTGGTTGGTCAAAACCTTACTTTTATGTAATCTTTGTAATATGTATTGTAACTTATATTGTATTAAGACGGGTAACAAACTCAAATTTAGGACTGGCCTTTAGTGCATTGGGGCAGGATGCAGAGGCTGCTCGAACTTGCGGTGTGGATCCCATGAAATACAAAGTAATTAACTTTACCATATCCTGCTTTGTGGCAGGATTATGCGGAGGATTCTACGCACACTTTATGGGTATTCTGACTCCGGATATTATGTCCACTAAGCACACGGTGGAAGTGCTGGTTATTGCGTATATTGGCGGAAGAAGAAGTATATGGGGACCATTATTAGCGGCATTTTTGGTTGTTCCCGTCTTTGAGTACCTGAACTTTTTAATGGAGTTTAAGTATGTTATTTACGGGCTGTTATTAATATTGGTAATGATTTTTTATCCTGGTGGGATAGCTCACTTTTATAACTATATAGTTGGTATTTTCAATGAGAAAAAAAGAAAACTAACCGGACCTGAGAGTAATCCATTTGCCTAATTAAACATTAGGGATAATAAAAAAATGGGCAAAGTGAGGTGACTAAGGGGAGTAAGGAAAAGGTAGGAGAGTGGTTGGCAAGGTATATATCAAGTAAGTGAAAAAAAGGGAGGAACATATATGAAAAAGTTTACTAAACTAGGGTCGATATTTTTGGTTATGCTGCTTGTTGTAACTTTATTTGCTTCAGGCTGCGGACAAAAATCATCATCGGATGGTGACTCCAAGGTATTAACTGTTGGTGTGGATTTACCGCTGACTGGTCCCAGTGCCAAAGCAGGACAAGAATTTAAGGATACGGTCACCATGGCTTTTGATGAAGTCGGAAACAAAATCGGTGACTACAATGTG
Source organism: Desulfosporosinus sp. (assembly GCF_014237355.1). Lineage (NCBI taxonomy): Bacteria > Bacillati > Bacillota > Clostridia > Eubacteriales > Desulfitobacteriaceae > Desulfosporosinus > Desulfosporosinus sp. The sequence continues at coordinate 22,756 of NZ_JABZFS010000051.1, read as the reverse complement.
AAGTTGGTTTGGATTGATGACGGAGCAGATCCTCAAAAAGGGACTTCGGCTTATGAACAGGCTGTGGTCAGGGACAAAATTGACGTAGGTATCCTGAATTGGAACAGCTCTGTGGCGGTAGCCTTAATGGAGACCGTAGCCAAATATCAAATTCCTCACTATTTCGGCATGGGTGCCGCTGGAACGATCAATGAAAAATGGGCCTCAGATCCTAAATATCATTACTGGATTAATAAAGGTTGGGCTATGCCGGACAAAATGACCCAGGCCTATGTTGATGTTGTCAGCCAAGCCATTGAGAAAGGTCAATGGAGTCCTCGTAACAAAAAGTTGGCTATATACGGTGATGATACTGACTGGGGTAGAAGCTACGGGGCAAGTATGAAAAAAAGGTTTACTGATGCCGGTTGGCAAGTAGTCAATGAAGAGTATACAAAATTAGGCGAAACTGATATGTATCCTTTAATAGCAAAAATGAAGAGTCTTGATGTCTCCCTGGTAGCTGGAACAATTTCCTCGCCTCCTTCCATTGCGGCATTCATTAAGCAGTCCAGAGAACAAAACTTAAAGGCCCTGATGATTAGTGACGCTTTAGGTGAAACCGCTGGTTTTTATTCTTTAACAGGTAATGCTTCTGATTATATTCTAGACAATCGACCTGTTTTTACAACGGACAAAGCATTAAAATTTGCTGCTGATTTTAAAGCAAAATATGGTTATGATCCATCTCCTGCTGCCGGTGGACAGGTATATGATTACACCCGGTTCTTCATTAAGTGCGCCAATGAAACGTTGAAAGAACACGGCAAATTGGACAAAGAAACACTCTTTAAATTTTCCCAGGAGAAACTTATGACCGGACAAATTACCTTTACAGATGGTGTTGTGATTCCCGAGTACAAATTTGATAAAACGTCTGCTCCTGATCCTGTTGTAGGTGAAAAGAACTACATTTTTCCTGTAGTTCAATATTTTGAGGGCAAAGCAACCGTGGTTTGGCCAGATGCTCAAAAAGTGGGAGATTTGAAGATCCCGGATTACGCGAAATAACATTGAATATTCTGGTGCCCGCTGCTATTGCGGGCACCGGCAAACATTAGTTGATCTATTCGGAAAGCAGGTGAAATCTGTGCTGTTAAAAACCGAGGGAGTCGAAAAAAGGTTTGGCGGCTTAGTGGCAGTAAAGGATGTATCAATTACAGTCAATAAGGGAGAAATATTTGGTTTAATCGGCCCTAACGGAGCGGGTAAGACTACTTTCTTGAACTGTATTTCCGGCTTTTACAAGCCTGAAAAAGGCAAAATTACTTTTAAGGAACAAGAAATTACCGGATTGTCGCCTACTCAGCTCTGTCATAAAGGGATCGCCAGGACTTTTCAAATTGTAAGATCCTTTCCCAAGTTAAGTGCCTTGGATAATGTTAAAGTGGCTGTAGTCTATGGGGGTAAGCAACATAAAAATCCAGAAAAACATGCAAAAGAATTAATGGATTTTGTTGGTTTTAATGCAGCAAAAGATGTCCTTGCAGATAATTTAAATACCATGCAACTGAAACGTTTAGAACTCGCTCGTGCTTTGGCTACTAACTCAGAACTACTCCTCCTTGACGAGGTGGCAGCAGGATTAACTCCGTCTGAACTACCGGATTTTATTGATTTGATAAGAAGAATTAGAGATAGTGGAGTTACTATTATTTGCATAGAACATGTAATGAAGTTCATTATGGGCGTATGTGACCGAATAGCGGTGTTGAATTTTGGAGCCAAAATCGCAGAAGGCGCTGTAGAAGAAATTTTAAATAATCCTGAGGTAATGAAAGCCTATTTAGGAGAAGAAAATGTTCATTAATACAATTATCAATACGGTAGTTCGGAGGGGATAATGTGCTGAAACTTTGCAATATTAATGCTGGTTATGGAAAGCTGGGGGTATTGTGGAATGTTTCCCTCGAAGTTAATGAAGGAAAGTTTGTAGCTTTATTAGGGCCAAACGGAGTCGGGAAAACAACAGCTTTACGTACTATTTCAGGGATTGTCACACCTTCCCAAGGGGAAATATGGTTTATGGGTAAAAAGATTAGCGGACTCCCGGTGCAGCAGATTACAAGGTTAGGAATCAGCTATGTAACGGATGATGGGTGTCTCTTTTCCGGAATGACTGTTATGGAGAATCTCCTGATGGGGGCGTATACCATTAAGGACAAGCAAAAGGTAAAGAATTCACTTGAGAAAGTTTTTGAGCTGTTTCCCAGGTTGGCAGAGCGCAAAAAGCAGTTTGCCGGCAGTATGAGTGGAGGAGAAAGAAAAATGCTTGCCATTGCCAGGGGGTTAATGCTTGAGCCAAAATTGATGCTGGTTGATGAACCTTCACTGGGTCTTGCCCCAAAATTGGTGCTGGATGTTTTTAAAACCTTAAAGGAATTAACTACTATAGGAGTTACTGTATTACTTGTAGAACAAAATGTTAATACAACATTGAAAATTGTCGATAGCGGCTATGTTCTTGAACAGGGTAGTATTGTAGAAGAAGGCAGCAGTCAAGAGTTAAGAGAAAATGACCATATCAAGAAAACTTATATGGGAATAGCCTAGCCAACTGTATTAATTATTGTTACTCGAATGTCTATTAATAATCGAAAAAACGCTATTAGAAGATTGAATTACTAATGTTAAAAAAATTTGAAATTTACTTATTATTTAGCAGGAAAAAACTTAATTCATGACGAATATTTTCTATATAGAAAAATAAATTTATAATCAGAAAAAATGCTTGAAGGAGAGGTCAAAATGAGATCAAATAATGCTCACTTTATTACACCCCAAATGCGGGTATTGTCTGACGATCAGATCAAATCAATTTATTTTGCGGCACTCGAAATTTTAGAAAGAACAGGCATGAAAATTGACTGCCAAGAAACACTCCAGTTCCTTGCCGATCAGGGCGCCCTTGTGGGACCGGGAAACAAAGTGCGGATTCCTGCCTATCTTGTCGAACGTGCTCTGAAAACCGTACCGCCTCGGGTGGTTCTTTGTAATCGAGATGGGGAAAGAAAATTATTCTTAGAAGATAACAATGTTTACTTTGGCTGCAACCCAGACAACCCTGATTATCTTGATCCTTATACTGGAGAAAGACGTCCTTTTACCAGTAAAGATGGTAAGGATATGGCTACAGTAATTGATTATAGCAAGAATATTGAGTTTGTCTTAAACGCTTGCTTTAGTGCTGATGTACCCAGAGATGTGGCTGACCGGGTTATTATCCGTCAGATGATGCTGTATATGAGAAAACCTATCGGTTTCAGTTGTACCAATGCCGATTCTCTCCTGGATATTATCGATATGGCGGCAATTGTGGCTGGGGGATATGATGAATTGAGGATGAATCCATATATTTTCCATATCCAGGAGCCGATCAGCCCCCTCAGCCATGACGGCAACACCATGAAAGAGATTAAGATCTGTGCGGAAAAAGGAATTCCATTGGTCTATTATCCCATGCCAATGGCCGGAGCTACTGCCCCTGCTACTTTAGCTGGAATGCTGGCACAGAATTTAGCGGAAGCCTTTACTGGAATGGTTGTTCATCAGCTGACTAAACCTGGTGCTCCCTTTATTACCGGTGGAGTTGCTTCAATTATGGATATGAAGACTACCAGATTTTCTTATGGTGCTCCCGAAATGAGCCTAAGTGTTGCCGGACTTACAGATATTCTTCATTACTTAAAAATTCCTATTTGGGGTACTGCCGCTACCGTTGACGCCAAAACTGTGGATCAACAGTGTGCTGCGGAAATTGCTATCTCCAGTCTTATGTCAGGGCTAAGCGGTGCTAACCTAGTTCATGACACTGGTTTAATGGATCAGGCAACGGTGACCTGCCCGGAAGTTCTCCTCTTGGCTGATGAAATCCAAGGAATGGTAAGAAGAATTTTAGGCGGAATTCCCGTAACTGATGAAACATTAGCTCTTGATGTGGTTGATGAGATCGGAAACGGCGGAAGTTATATTTCTCATGAGCATACTTATAAGCATTTCCGGGATTTCTGGGTACCATCCTTGTTTGACCGTTCAGTTTTACAAAAAGGACAAACAATGCCTTCATTAACGGAAAGGTTAAATACTAAAGCACGCTATGTAATTGAAAATCATGAAGTTCCACCCCTACCCTCGGATAAGCTGAAAGATCTCTTGGAATTAGAAAAGAAATGGTTGGGGTAAGGGATAGAATATTCTTTGAAGGCGGGGAAGACCATGTCAAAAACAATGAAGCTTGGTTTGCATACCTATACGCTTCATCTTTGGGGATTAGGGGAAAATTATGCAAATTTTAATGAGTACCGCCCAAAAGCGATGACATTAATGCAGCTTATAGATAATGCGGTTAAGTGGGGTTTAGATGGACTGCATATTACTGGTTGTGATCTGGAAACAAAGGATGAGCAGCGTCTTAAAGAAGTCAGGGATGCTTTTAAGCAACATAACTTATATGTAGAATACAATTTTTCCTTGGATTCCCCATTTGATTCCAGGATTAATGACAGCATAGAGGTAGGTATAAAAATTGCTGAAGCCCTGGGGGCTGATATTGCAAAGGTTAGTTTAGATGTTCGCCGTCCTCGGCCTCTATATGGCAGCTGCTTTCATCCACAAGTAATGAAACAACTGGTAGATATTTATGAAGAGATTAAGGCTGCATTGCCTTTGCTTGAAAAAACGGGAATTAAACTTGCTATAGAGAACCACACCGATACTTTTGCAGATGAGGTTATTTGGCTAATTAAACAAATCAATCATCCGTTGGTTGGTGCCTGTGTGGATACGGTTAATTCCATGTGTGTTCTTGAAGACCCGATGAGCGCGGTTGAAAAACTCGCACCGTATGCTTTTGTCAACCATTTTTGTGACCATAAACTTGACAGGGATGAGTTTGGAATTCGATTCCATGGGGTAGCTTTGGGAGATGGCGACATTGATTGTATTAAGGTATATAACACAATTAAAGAAGTATCGCCAACTGACCGAATTACGTTTGAAATCGAATGGGATATGGAAGGTGACTCTCTCGAAGTCGCTCAGCAGAAACAACTTGAGGCATGCCTTAAAAGTATAAAATATGCTCGGGAAGTTCTCGGTATCGGCAAATAGTTAATTAGTTTTATTAGATCAAGCACAAACTCCCCAATAGATAGATTTTTAGTAAGTATAGGAGGTAGTAATAATTATGACAAATTTTGAACCATTAAACCAAAGTGTTATTTCCGGAAGAGTAGATCAGGTCAAAGAACAAACTAAAGCAATGGTAGACGCAGGGGTAAGCCCCATCGAAATCATCAATCAGGGATTAATTGCAGGGATGAATGTAGTCGGTGTTCGTTTCAAAAATGGAGACATGTTCGTTCCGGAAGTACTAATGTGTGCTAGATCCATGGCGGCTGGGATTGAAATCGTAAAACCGTTGATTGCCGACACCGATATGCCCAGCAAAGGAAAAGTCCTTATCGGAACTGTAAAAGGTGACCTTCATGACATCGGTAAAAATTTGGTTGGTATGATGATGGAAAGCGGAGGATTTAATGTTATCAATTTAGGAGTTGACATTCCCCCCGAAAAATTTGTGGCAGCCATTAAAGAACATAAACCGGATATCGTTGCTATGTCTGCTCTTCTCACCACGACCATGCTTCAGATGAAAGACACCATTGAATTAATAAAAGAAGAAGGCTTAAACGTAAAATATATCATTGGTGGAGCTCCAATCTCCCAGGAGTTTGCTGATGAAATAGGGGCAGACGGATATGCTCCCGACGCTGCTTCTTCAGTAGATCTTTGCCTAAAGCTAATTGGCTAGTGACTAAAAGATTGCTCACCGAATGGTATGGGTACAGTGACCAGTACATCGGCAACAGTATGCGTCATTGTACACATACCGGTTCGGAACTGAGCAATCTACTATTTTTTTAAACAGATCTTCTCTTCAAGGGAAACAGGTCATGTTGCAGTAGCAGGAACCGCTGCATTTGGTTTTGGTTTAGCTATTTAATACCACAGTATAGTAAATATCCTAGGCCGGATACATCACTGTCAATTATTAAAGTAGGTAGAAGTAAACTATTGTATATTAAATATAAATAACAGAAAATTTTGTATATTCAACAGGAAGGAGGGCCTATTGCTTAATGGGCAGGTAAAATGAGAATTTGTAGAACGTTTCAAACAATCGATACGCATACCGGTGGGGAACCTACCAGAACCGTCGTTGGTGGTGTGCCGGTGATTCCTGGTTCAACGATGCAAGAAAAATTCATTTATATGCAGACGAATAATGACTGGATGCGTAAAGTATTGTGTCTCGAACCTCGCGGTAATGAAGTAATGTCCGGCGCTTTTTTAACGCCACCCTGTACTCCCGGTACGGATATCGGTGTGATTTATTATGAAACTGGCGGCTGGCTCCCCATGTGCGGACATGACACCATCGGTGTTGCTACGGCTTTGGTGGAAACTGGTATGGTGGAAGTAAAAGAACCCTTTACAGAGATTGTTTTGGATACACCCAGCGGGGTTGTTAAGGTAAGTGTAGAAGTACAGGATCAAAGAGCCAAGAACGTTACGTTTGTGAATGCGCCTGCGCTTGTAATTGGTTGTGACTACAGCGTCGATACGCCTGAATTCGGCCGTGTTGCATTTGACGTGGCCTATGGTGGAAATATGTATGCAATTCTATCTGCTGCCTCTGTAGGGTTGGAGTTGGTGCCGGAACGGTCCAGAGAGATTGTGGCAAAGGGCGTTTTGCTGAGGAAGTACATCAATGAGCAGATTCAGGTCCGTCATCCCTTGCTCTCCTTTGTGGATAAGGTAACGCATATCGAGTTTTCCGCTCCTTCCGATACGCCTGGTGTTTCTGCCCGGAACGCAGTCATCATAACTTCCGCTGCCATCGATAGATCTCCCTGCGGTACCGGTACCTCGGCAAAGATGGCGCTGTTGCATGCCAAAGGTGAATTGAAGCTAAATGAAACGTTTGTTCATGAGAGCCTGATCGGAAGCATATTCACCTGCCGGATTATCGAGGAGACGGAAATTGGCGGCATACCGGCGATCGTGCCGGAGATTAGCGGCCGCGCCTTTCTTACCGGCATGAGTACGTTTATGATGGACCCGGATGATCCTCTGGCAGAAGGGTTTGAACTTGGTTAATGTTTATTTCATGAATACCAAAAAAAGGAGGACAAGGCATGTTAATCATTGGCGAACTAATTAACACAAGTCGGAAAGCTGTTAAACCGGCTGTTGAGCAAAGAGATGCTGCCTTTATACAAACTTTAGCTAAAAAGCAAGTTGAAGCAGGGGCAGATTATGTGGATGTCAATTGCGGGACAATGGTGTATAACGAGGTAGAGACAATGGAATGGCTTGTTAACACTATCCAGGAAGCGGTCTCCGCACCCCTTTGCATTGACACGCCGAGGGCTGAAGCCATTGAGGCTGGACTGGCGGCGGCAAAGAACGGTCAACCAATGGTTAATTCAATTAGTGCGGAAAAGGATCGGTTTGTTCAAGTATTACCTATGGTCTTAAAATATAAAGCTAAAGTCGTGGCTTTATGTATGGATGATAATGGTATTCCCGGATCAGCCGAGGAGCGTATAACAATAGTACGTCATTTAGTCAAGGATCTTACTGATGCCGGGGTTCCTGAAGATGACATATATTTGGATCCCTTGATCACGCCGATTAGTACAGGAGATAAGTTTGGTCTCGATGTTCTGGAAACTGTCCGATTCATACGTCAAGAATATCCCCGGGTTCATGCTGCCTGTGGGTTAAGTAATATTTCTTATGGATTGCCTAACCGGAAGGTTCTCAATCATGCTTTTATGATTCAGACAATGGCTTACGGCATGGACGCCTATATAATGGATCCCTTAGACAAAGCAATGATGGGATTTGTCCATGCCTCGCAGGCTTTAATAGGACAGGATCCTTTCTGCATGGGGTATCTTAAGGCACATCGGAACGGATTGTACGAGTAGAGAAAAAAGTCTGAAACGAGCAGTCCATTGGATAAGCCTAATTACGAGGAGTGATTAAATGACTGTTAAGAAAAAACTCTATTTAGGCTTTTCATTGGTCAATACTTCTTTTTATAACAGTTGCTGTTACCAATATAATCGTGCAAAGTATGGTTTTCACGCAAAGGTCGGAAGTCAATAATTGCAAGCATCCCAGAAAGCTGCCGAGAATCTTAGGTACCGTACAATGGCTGTCAGCAGCAGCGGCGCTTATTATTTGCTGTATAATTCTCAGCAGGATTCTTAAAGGGGGGGGAAACGTGACAAGATTACTAGACCATCCCATCCTGGGAAAACTACCAGAACGTAAAGCCATTTCATTTCAATTTGACGGAAAAAACTATGAAGCATATGAAAATGAAACAATTGCCGCCGCACTTCTGGCAAATGGTGTTATAACGCTGCGGCTACATGAGGAAAGTGGAAAACCCCGTGGAATTTACTGCAACATTGGCCATTGCATGGAATGCCGTGTAACGGTAAATGGGCAGCCAAATGTAAGGGCATGTCTAACAATAGTTCAACAGGGCATGGTGGTTGAAAGCGGTAAGCAGCTTCCTAACGCTATTAAGAGGATGGAAGAAGGATAATGAGTGATGTAATTGTAATTGGAGCAGGGCCTGCTGGATTGGCAGGGGCCATTGCTTGTGCGGAATTTGGCTTGAAAGTAACTGTCCTTGATGAATTTTTTAGGCCTGGAGGCAGGCTGCTCGGCCAGCTTTATGAAGAGCCATCCGGCAACTGGTGGAATGGAATTAAAGAAGCGGAGCGTCTGCAACAGAAGACGAAAGATTTAGCGATTGATGTACGGTGTGGAGTCTCGGTTTTCAATTTAGAAAAAGATGAGCTTCTCTGGAATGTCCATACAAATGCGGGATCGATGAAAGCATCTTATGTCCTTGTCGCAACCGGGTCTGCAGAATATCCCATCCCAGTACCCGGATGGACTCTGCCTGGGGTTATGTCAATCGGGGCAGCACAAGTAATGACGAATGTCCATCGTGTTCAAGTTGGTAAAAAAGGAATCATTATTGGAGCAAATATTTTGGCTTTTGCCATTTTAACCGAATTACAGTTGGCCGGAATCCAAGTGGACAGGATCGTTCTCCCGGAAAAAAGTCCAATCAGCCAAGAGGCGGGCGAACCGGAGGAAGTACTTAAATCACTTTTAAGTGCAGCACACCTTGCTCCTTCGTTACTGCTTCGTTTTGGAAGCGTTTTTATGAAAAACGGCTTGCTCAGAAAAATTGCGCTGAACTTCTATCCGAAAGGCGGTATGAAAATAAGCGGTACTCCTTTACAACTGCGAAAAGCTGCTATGGAAATAGTTGGGAAGAAACAGGTGGAAGGGGTGCGCGTGGTTGATATTACCCCTAATGGTGCGACTGTTCCCGGTTCCGATAAGATTTATGAAGCAGATTTCGTTTGTATTGCTGGAGGCTTATATCCACTGACAGAAATCACTGCAGTTGCCGGATGCCCATTCCAATTTGTTCCGGAACTAGGCGGACATATTCCAGTTCATTCGGAATGGATGGAGACCCCTCTGCAGGGCCTTTTCGTAGCTGGAAATATTACAGGGATTGAGGGCGGAAAAATTGCCATGGCCCAGGGAACGGTTGCCGGCTTGGCCATTGTAAAAAGATCCGGAAAAGAAGCGGGTTCTATCGATCGTCTGCTTCAAAAATCCGTCGATTACGTTCGCGATGTAAGACAGCATGCACCTATACAATTCAACCCCGGAGTAGACGAGGGCCGACAAACGATGAAGGAATTATGGGTGAGCAAGTATGGGAAAGAAGGCAAAGTGATCTCCTAGATAATTAACGTTAACGGGGGAAGAACAATGAACGACAAGGATCTTCTAGTTTGCAGATGTGAAGAAATATCCGATGAAGAGATACGGGAAGCAATAAGGCAAGGAGCACGCACCATCACCGGCATCAAACGGAGAACTCGTGCGGGTATGGGGTTATGCCAAGGGAGAACCTGTCAGAGGCTTGTTGCTCGTATTCTTGCTGAAGAAACAGGAATGAAGCCGGAAGATATTGACCCGGGAACAGACAGACCGCCGGTAAAACCAGTTTCGTTTGGTGTGCTGGGTGGTGTTGCCAATGACTAGGAGTGCAGATGTCGTAATCATCGGCGGAGGAGCTATTGGAACAGCTGTTACTTATTATTTAGCCAAGAGAAACCTGAAAGTTATCATGGTTGAAAAAGGGGATATTGCCCAAGGAACTTCAAGCAAGTGTGATGGCAATGTTCTGATCCATGATAAACTTCCCGGTTATGATGCCAGTCTTGCCAAGCTAAGCCAGGATATGTTTCCGGGTCTTACAAAGGAAATTGATTATGATATGCACTGGACCAGAAAAGGAAGTTTGTTGCTTATTGAGAGCCAACAAGAGATGGAAGTTGCCAAAGAGTTCTGTAGAAAGCAGCAAGAACAGGGTCTGCCTGTAAGAATTATGGATCAATACGAAGTTCATGAGGATGAGCCGAAGCTTGCCAAGGATATTATCGGAGGATTGGAGACTCAATGCGACGGATCACTTGATCCCATGGCTTTAGCCTATGGATTAACCCATGGAGCCCAAAAACTGGGTGCTGAAATATTAACCTATACCTCAGTGACGGGTATTGGACTGAATTCTGACGGCAGTGTTGGCAAGGTAATCACCGATAAGGGAGAAATATTGACTAAGAATGTAGTTAATGCTGCCGGGATATGGGCTCCGGAAATTGGCGCAATGGTTAATCTAAAAATTCCAATCAAACCTAGACAAGGTCAGATCCTTGTAGCAGAAAGAACATTTCCTGTAGCCAGACGTAAGGTTGTTGAGTTTGGCTATCTCATGGCTAAATTTGAAGGAGATAATTATCAAAGAAGTGTTCCGCCTGAGATGGTTGAATACGGTATTGCCTTTGTATTTGAACCGACTCATGCTAATAACTTTTTGATAGGCAGCAGCCGCCGCTTTGTGGGCATGGATATCACTTGTCATAATGGGGTGTTGAAAGCATTAGCTCAGCGTGCTGTCCGATTTTTTCCTGTGATGAAGGATATTAATGTTATCCGGTCCTATGCCGGTTTAAGACCGTATACTCCTGATCATATGCCGATTGTCTCAGATAGCGAGGTTCCTGGTTTTTATGTAGCAGCGGGTCATGAAGGGGATGGAATTGGGTTATCGCTCATCACTGGAAAGCTTATGACACAAATAATTTGCGGTGAACAGACCGAAATTACGATAGACCCACTCAGGTTAAGTCGTTTTGCTGATGAAAACGTGTCTGCTTAATAATTGTCATACCGCGAGGAGTATGAGCAAAGGAGGCTTGTTATGAATAACGGGTATTGGAATAAAGCCCTTAGAGTCAACCTTACAACTGAAAAGATTACGGTTGATTATGTTGATGATGAAGCTTTTAAGAATTTCATCGGTGGAGCTGGTATTGCAGCCAAGGTATTGCTGGAAGAAACTGCAGGAAAAATCAATCCGTTGGGTGAGGAAAACAAACTAGTTTTTGCCTGTGGACCTTTTCAAGGCCCGACTATACCAGGTGGGGCAAAATGGACGTTGGCAGCAAAATCACCGTTAACAGGCACTTGGGGAGAGTCGGGAGCGGGTGCAGATTTCGGACCCGGCCTTAAAGATGCCGGTTATGATTTTTTGGTGATAGAAGGAAAGGCCCAAAAACCTGTTTATTTAAAAATCGTTGATGATAGTGTAGAAATTTGTGACGCTGCGGGAATCTGGGGACTTGATTCCTATCAAACCTTCGATGAAATTCAGAAGAGAGAAAACAACAATAAACTTAGTATCGCAACAATCGGTCCTGCAGGGGAAAAGATGGTAACCCTGGCGTGTGTTGTAGTTGATAAACATAGTTTTGCCGGAAGGACAGGAATTGGTGCGGTATTTGGATCTAAAAACCTCAAAGCTGTAGCAGTTCAAGGAACAAAAAGTGTGCCTTTGCACAACCCGGAAGAATTGAAAAAGCTTTCAGTAAAGTATAGTAAGCTAATTCATAGCGCGGGAAAAGAGAATGGATTCAGGGAGCACGGCACTCCGGGTATGTGTACTCCTGTGGAAGCAGTCGGAGATATGCCGATTAAAAATTGGTCAGGAGATGTCTGGACTGAGGGGGCTGCCAAAATTGGTGCTCCTAATTATACTAACGTATTAAATGCCAAACCGCTCCCCTGTAAATATTGCCCATTGGGTTGCCACAGGCATATAAAAATTACTGAACCCACGGAATATGCTCAGGAGGGGATAGGACCTGAATATGAAACTCTGGGCATGTTGGGAAGTAATTGTTTAATTGATGATCCTAAAGCTATTGCTATGGGTAATGACATCTGCAATAGACTGGGGATTGACACGATATCTGCGGGGGCCTGTATTTCGTTTTCCATGGAATGTTTTGAAAAGGGATGGCTCAATATACAACAAACTGATGGCCTGGAATTAAAATGGGGCGATGCCGAAGTCATGATGGAATTATTAAAGCAAATTGGCAACAAGGAGGGTTTTGGAGCTATTTTTGCTGAGGGTGCTTTAAGAGCTGCTTCGAAGATTCACCCGGACTCAGTTGAAAGAGTAGCCCATGTCAAAGGCTTGGATTTGGCAGCCCATGATGCCCGTGCCAACTTTAGTCTTGCCATAAATTATGCAACAAGTACACGCGGGGCATGTCATATGCGCGGAATGCCAGAAGATGTAGAAATGGGTGGGTTTTTCATTCCGGAACTTGGAATAACTGAAGATACAACAGAGTTCTTTAAGGATGAAAATAAAACCATGCTGGCGGTGAAATTACAGGATTTTGCAACGTTGCTTAATTCTCTTGTACTATGTGACTTTATGATTGACGGAGCTGAAATGCCTTTTCAGGCATCCTTAGATATTTTTAATGCTGTAACAGGCTGGGATTACACTATAGAAGACTATATGAAGGCCGGCACGAGGATCTTCACGGCCCAGCGCTTAATTAATTTAAGAGATGGTTTTGATGCCAAATCAGATACTCTGCCAAAAGTTATGTTCGAGCCTGCTAAAGAAGGATTCAGAGCAGGTAAGGTGCCAAACCTGGAAGTTTATCTTAAAGAATACTATGAAATGCGTGGTTGGGATGAAAATGGCTATGTCTCAAAAGCTGTTTTAGATGAATTGGGGTTGGCAAACTTCAAATTAGAAAAGGAGGCAATCTAACATGTCAAAAATTCGAGGGGCTTTTATCGTACTCATTACACCAATGACTGAGGCACAAGAAATTGACTGGTCAGGCTTAAAAAACAATGTAAACTACTTTATTAACCAAGGTGTTGCCGGGATTGTAATCAATGGAAGCACGGGGGAATTCGTAAGTTTATCAAAGGAAGAAAGATTCCAAATGGTTGAGGTCGTAATGAAAGAAGTAAACGGCAGGATCCCTGTTATCGTAGGAACGGCTGCGGAAACAACAAAAGAAGCCATTGAATACACCAAACAGGCAAAAGCTAATGGTGCAGACTGTGCATTAGTCATTAATCCATACTACAGTAAACCAAAGGATAATGAAGTCTATTTCCACTTCAAGCAAATTTCAGATGCCGTCGATATTCCGATTATGTTATACAATAATCCGTTTACATCTGGAGTTAACATGAGCACTGAATTAATGCTGGAAATCGGAAGAGATTGTAAAAATGTTAAATTTATTAAAGAATCAAGTGGGGAAATAGGTAAAGCCAGAGACTTGGCCAGAAACGCCAAGGGTGCTTTTGAAGTTTTTTGCGGATCAGAAGAATTAGTCATGGAATCGTATTTTGTCGGGGCAACAGGATGGATTTGTGTTGCTGGGAATGTCGTGCCAAAACTTGTGACAGATATGTTCAATTATTTCCAAAATGGTGAGATCGAAAAAGCTTGGGCAATTAACGATCAAATTTTACCCCTTTGCAAATTCCTTGAAGGATCCGGAAAATATGTCCAGGCAATTAAACGTTCAATGGATCTTCTTGGCCAAGCCGGAGGACCGGCCCGTCACCCCCGCTTAGGGTTAACACCTGAAGAAGATAAGATCCTGAAAGATATTTTATCAAATCTAAATCTTCCTATACATGTGTAACAATTAAGAGTTATATTGATTAATGAAATTATTATAACAAGCCACTGAAAAACAGTGGCTTGTTATAGTACTAGGAGAGGCCCTGGTAGTTTGGCTTAATATTTAACACGAGGCAAAGTAAGGATGTAATTTGCGATGATTAAAGTAAAAATACAATTATATGCGTGGTTGGAAAAGTTTACTCCGGCTGGAGAAAAAATTTTTGAAATAGAACTGCAACTAAACAGCACAGTATTAGATTTGATCGCGAAACTTAATCTGCCTGCAGAGAAGGTTACTTTAATTATCATAAATGGAACTCAGCAAAAGAAAAAGGCAATTTTAAGAGATGGTGATGAAGTAAAACTCTTTCCATTAATTGCAGGTGGTTGATTTAGCTTCGGTCAAAAACGTATTAAATGAAAAAAACATCAGCGAGGTACTTAAGATGGAACCAGTTGTTCTGGATAATATTTACTTTGAAGCAGATTTACAAAGCCTTGTGAATGAGCTGCACGTTAATAGTTTTTATTTCAACGAGTTTAAACGACTAGTTGAACAGGCTTCCGCTATCGCTAGACCCAAGGCAGTATATAAAAAGACAGTTCTGGAATCAAGTGGGGACAATTATGTGGTGGTTGAAGGGGCTAAATTAAATAGTCGAGTTGTTAAGGTTAATTTGAAAGGGATTAGTGAATTCTTTCCAGCTATTGTTACATGTGGTAAGGAACTATCGGAATGGGCTAATTCGTTTGATGATATGCTAATAAACTTTTGGGCAAACGCCTTGGCTGAAAAAGCCATGCGTTTGGCAAAAGAGGCATTGGAGGTTCACTTAAAAGAAAAATATCAAATAGAGGCCATTGCCCAAATGAACCCAGGTTCCGTTATAGACTGGAATATTCAGGAACAGCGGAAGTTGTTTGAAATTATTGGGGATGTCAAAGAACTAATTGGTGCTGAGCTGACAGATAGTTCTTTAATAATACCGATGAAATCAATTTCCGGTATTTGGTTTCCCAACGATACGTACGAGAATTGTATATTATGTTCAAGGGAATGTCCCAATAGAAAGGCAGTTTATGATCCAAAAATGTATGAAAGCATGTACAAATAACCTACTTAAAAACTCTTCAATAGCGAAGGGACTAGGTCAAGAACCTAGTCCCTTTCTCTACTTATACTATTCCTAAATTTACCTTGTCGAAGTGAATCAAGACTATTTTAGAAGTAGGCTGTTCTTTTCTCGTAGTGACGTAAGATCATTGGCTTTAAT
The DNA here is from genome assembly GCF_014237355.1 of Desulfosporosinus sp. NCBI lineage: Bacteria > Bacillati > Bacillota > Clostridia > Eubacteriales > Desulfitobacteriaceae > Desulfosporosinus > Desulfosporosinus sp. The sequence goes on along the minus strand of NZ_JABZFS010000051.1, from coordinate 7,309 downwards.
CATGGCTTTGGAAAGGGTATAGAAAGTGTCTTTGATGAAAATAATCCGTTCTATGGCCTTAGAGCTGTTCAGATAATACTGACCGGATTTTAAGATGTCCTCTTCCTTAAGATGGGTTATTTTGCCTCTTAAGGTGAAGCCGTTGACTAGATCAAAATGATAAACGTAGGCACCCTGATAGGTAAATTGCCCATAGTCGGGGAAGCCGTTTCTTGAAGTGTTGCCACCTGGATTGGCAACTTCCATAAGGGTAACGGGGAAGGATAGAATCCCTCTTTCCTTATCAAATAGCAAGGCCTTGTGGTTGCGAAGCACTTCGGAATCCGTTCCGCGGTCGCCGATAGTCGTCTTAAACTTCTCGACAGGATGAGCAACATCCGTTACATCAAAGACTGCAAGCTTAAGCCCTTGGTAAAAGGCCGTCGATCCCCCTGGTTCACCAGGAAGGATGCCTTGACCAGTGTTTTGGCTTAGTTCAATGGTTTCTTTGCCGAAGCCAATAATATGATTCTCATCATAAGGGTGGAGATAATCACTGTATCCCGGGATTTTCAAAGCACCCAAAATTGTCGGAGCCGCCGGGTCTTTAAGGTCCAGGACAAAGAAGGGGTCGACATTTTTAAAGGTTACCAAGTAGCCGCGATCTCCAATAAATCGGACGGAATAGATCTTCTCGCCGGGCGCAATATCCTCGATCTTACCTGTCAGTTGGAGGTTTTCATCAAGGACATAGACATTATTTTTAGAGGTAAGCTCATCCGTTCGCCAAATCTGACCGGTAGTAGTAGCAATCCTTAAGTAGTCCTTATCTTCATCCATCGCAAATTGGTTAAGAATGGTACCAGGTACTTCGCCTTTAGCTTTATAGGTGGTTTCGCCTTGAGCCAGTCCGAATTTATAGAGAGCCGTTGTTATTTTAAAGGAACTCGGTATTATTTTTTTAGGCGCTATAGTTGGGGAGGAATTAGAAGAGTTACTAGACGCCGACTGGGCTTTTGCTGAGGATTCAGGTGAAGGCAGATCGGGGTTAGGTTGATGAACCTGCTGGTATTGGGTTACTGCCACATAGAGATTGGAGGCAGAAGCATAGATAGCCTGACCTGAACCCAGATAAGCTGCAACCTGCATTTCCTTATCCCTTTGATCCAGATCAAGAGCAGCTATCAGCAAATAATTGGCTTCGATTGATTGTGGGAAGTAACGGATGTCTTTATAGTCTATGGTTTTATAATCCCCTTTGCCGGCAGTATCACAATAACTAGGGAGTGGTGGTTCTGCACCTTGTTCCATAATCCGATAAGTGTCCAAATATTTGTTGGCGATTATATAAAGGTTCGAACCGATTTTACGGGAAGAAACATAGTCCCCGTCCAGTTCGACTTCACGCAACTGCTTCAGATTGGTTTTATCAGCTAGGTCATAGATGATTGCTTTGGAGGCAAATCTAGCCCAGACAGGGGGATATATTTGTACTTGAGAAACATCCTGAGCTTGAGGTTGAACCTTTGGAGTATCAGGATTGGAGGTTTCCGAATAAGAAGTATTGCCTATTACGACTAAATAATGATCATCCACATAGAGCTCCTGGGGTGAAAATTCTCCCTCGTTAAAGACTATACGGCTGATTACTTTCATCTGATCTGCAGGATAAGCCTGAGTAACAATCAGCTCCTGATTGTTTACTTGATAGATGTATTGACCATCGTTTTTAATAATATCGGCTTCATCCACACCCTCCACTTGAAGATTTGTGGTTGAATGATCAGAACTTCCCGCCATGTCATAATTGGATGAAGGGGGTGCTGATGCTTCTGCTGTTTGAACGGATTTATTGACAGCCCCCAACATCACGTCAGTAGCGTAGAGTCTCCCTTGTCCCATTAATGCTCTGGAACTCTGCGACTCCTTTAAGAGACTGCGCAGATTTTCGGCAGTTTCGACTGTGGGTAGACTTTGTTCCTGGGTTACCGTTACCTCTTCGTTAGTTGCTTTACCTAGCTTAGGCAAAGTGACAAGGACAAACACCGTGAGCAAAACAACTAAAAACCAAGCTTTCTTCATTCTATTACCTCCTCAACATACCAATTGCAACTCCAATGAAAAGACTATTTAAGCCACTCCATTTAATAGACGCAGTTGTGGAAGTAAAACTGACGCGGAGTGCAATTGGGCATATTTTTTTAGGGGAAGTCGATTACCACCAAGCGGTGAACATACTAATAATTTGTGATATACTATGGGATGTTATAAAGCTTAATGGAGGTTATTATGAATCAAGGACAGGAACAATTTTTAAGTTTTATTCTAGAAAGAGTAAAAGAAGACAAGGTTGAGGAAGCAAAAGTATTACTCGTTGAAAACTTTAAGAAGCTGACAGAAGGGAATTTTACACAGGATGATATCGTGCAGTTTCTTCCTAAAATGATAGCTTTGCTAAAGCCAGAAAAGTTGGAGGAAGTACAAACCGTTGTAATGCAGTTTGCTGAAAATTTCAGTCATTTACTGCCTAACAGCAAACTTGGATAATTCCCAAAGCCTGATGCACAATTCTTCTATGGCGGTGCTCTTAATGCTATATGTTTGAACTAAGGTATAAGTCATAAAATTCGAGGTGGAAAAGCATGAATTGGAACTATGAAAATGGACGAATTTACAGTACCGATGAAAAAGGAGAATTGATGTGTGAGACTACTTTTGTTCGTAAAGAAAATGGAGAGGTGAATATAGATCATACCTATGTTAATCCCATTTTGAGAGGTCAGGGGGTAGCTGGGGAGATGATGGCAGTAGTAGCTGAGTACTTTAGAAAAGCAGGGTTTAAAGCTACAGCTACCTGTTCATATGCTAATATTTGGCTTAAGCGACATGAGAAACAGTATTCGGATATCCTTTCCGAGGATGCTCGTGATCAAGCCGTGGCATGCAGGATTGATGGAAGGCATTAGTTTTCCGATTGAAACATAAGTTAAAACCTGTAACAACGAAAACTACCTTGACGAGGTAGTTTTTCGTTGTTTTAACCATGGGGTTCCATGGTGTTCTAAGCTAATGGTGTAACCTATATAGGTTAGTGTCCTACTAGGAAAGGTACTATACGTCAAGTTTTTCGATTTTTGTAATAATTGGTTGCCCTTCATTCTGAGGAATAAAAGTGATCTTTACTTGATCATTCTTTTGAAGAGCATAGGTGTGGAAATTAGCTTTAACCGAGTCACTTAGTTTAAAGGCCTTAGCAGATAGTTCTTCGGGAACACCGCTAATGAGTATCTCGATTGAATTATTGTCTATTTGTCCAACATATCGACCTGTATCATTTTTAGTTTGGGTTGGATTTTTCGGGGTAGATGGTGGTTGAGGATTTTGTGAAGATCGATTAAGAATTGTTAATTCTTCGATTACTTTTTGACCAGCCTCGTTCAGCTTGTAATTTAGCTTAACTGTATCTCCAGAGTTAAGTTTGAAAGTATCAAAGGTCGCTTTTAAGGATTCACTCAGCCTATATACTTCTGGTGTTATTTCCTCTGGTACGTTAGAACTATTAACCTCGATGGAATTAGCATCAATTTGTCCGTTGTAACGCCCCGTTTCAGTTTTGATATTTGTTTGGTTAGAATTTGAAATTGGTTGTTGGTCATTTATAACTGTAGGAGTCTGGTTGTTATTGTCTGAAGTGGATGAACCGTTATTACAACCGGTAGTTACAAGTAGAATCACTAGCACCCAAACAAGTTTTAAACAGAATTTCATACTTTCACCCTTTCTTTAATTGGCTTGTTCCTGCCTAGAATATGCTCTTAAACTAATAGACGGTTCTAGATAACTTATTTCTGACGGCGTAATTATATATTTTTACTTATTTTTAGAAGGATTACCTTGAATGTGAAACTCGGAACCGTATGGCGGACAGCTCCTTTTATTAATGTAACTAAGGAGTATTAACCTCTTTAACTGAAATTGTTAAAAAAAATACTAGTAGAATAAAATCAACTTTTTATTCGTATTAAAACTCTTAGGTATAGAAGTGAGGTGATGGGGTGGACCAGGAAATTATTGAAATGGTAAAACGTGCCAAGGTCGGTGGTAAAGAAATGTTAATTAAGCTAATCGTGAGAGAGAAAACAGGATTATTATCGATTGGCCTACGTTTATATGAAAAATCATGATGATGCCTTGGATATTACCGAAGACATGATTCTGAAGGTTTATGAAAACATTAAGAAGTTGAAAGATGAACATGCCTTTTACAGTTGGAGTAAAACCATCTTAGTAAATTGCTGTTAGAATCATTTGCGAAAAAATAGCAAGGTTCTGTCACTCAATAATCTTCGTGAGGGTTCCTATGAAGAATCCTTTGGAGCCAGGGAAGATCAAATTATTCTGGAAAGTCATTTGTTGGGGCTCAATCAAAAATATCAAGAGGTTCTAAAACTGCGCTATTATCTAGATATGGATTATGAATCCATTGCTACAGTTTTAAAAATTCCTTTGGGAACCCTTTGCAACAGTTAAATGAACTTGATAAAGGACAGACTATCGGGAAAACCCATACCTTTAGCAACGGAGTATCACTTACTCTAGACTATGTTATGCTGGATGAAAATCAGCTTTTGCTGTTTTACACTATCGATGATCCAACCGGTCATGTTAACGATCACAATATTACCCCATTTATGTCTGTTAAGGCTTTTTGGGGAGATTATAGTCATCAGAATTCTCAAGGTGAGATTAGCAAGGATAATACTAAGATTAAGAATATATCAAGCTTTAAACCACCATTACCTTTCGAAAGGAATCTAAGTTTAACTGATTGCTGATGGAAATGAAGTTACTCAGCAAGGATGGGGAATAAGTACAGATCTTAAGGGGATTAAGTTTCATAGTGATTTCGATGCCTTACCCTTAGATTTAAAGCAGTTACAAATTGAGGTTGTAAGTTTTGCCGCCGATCATGATGTAAATGATAGATTTAGCCTAGATATTACTCAAAAAAATCAGATTTTGAAAATCCTTGATCAAAGAGTAGAGGTCCATGAAATTTCACAGACCCAAGATGAAACATTTATTACTATAAGTAGTGAAGAAAGCTTAGTCCTAACGAAGTTATATCTAATGATAGATGGTGTGAAAGTACCCCTTGAAGAAACGACTAATGATCATTATGATAAGTTAATGGATGGAAGTATTATTCACACAAGAACACTCCGTTTTTTAGGGGTTGGAGAAGATCTTGCACTGGATATTCAGAGAATGACTTATGCTAGAGATTACCATAAGATTATTAATGTTATACCCTCTTAACCTCTAGAAACCTATGAGATGTAGAGCAACGGCCAACATGCTCTCACTTACTCCTGTGATTCAGTGAGGAAAATCAAATGTGCTAGGAGTTCTGTCTATTATGAATATAAATGAACTGAGAAAAATCCCGCTTTTAAGAACTTTAAGCAATGAACAAGTGGAAATTCTTCAGAATAGTGCTCATGAAAGAAATTATAAGAAAAATAAGCGTATCTTTGAACCCAATGGCAAGGATAATTTCATCATGATTGTACTAGAAGGTAAGGTGCGCATTTACCTCGCCTATCCAGATGGAAAAGAATTTACAATCGCCTTTTTGGAACAAGGTGATATTTATAGTAGTCATTCAAAGACTTTTGCTGAAGCGAGAGAGGCCACTAAGATTTTGGCTATAAATGCTGAGGCTTTTCATCTTTTTATGCTTAATAACCCTACCATACTCATTAGTATGGTTAAGGCCTTAGGAGATAGTTTGGGGAATACACTTCGTATCATTGAGAATCTGGCGTTCCTTGATATCGATAAACGTCTTGCTCGGTTTTTACTGGATGCATCCAAAGATAAAGGGGTTGTTGAACAAGAAGGAATGTTTATAGATCTAGGTTTATCCGTGGAAGATATTGCCCTAGCCGTTGGGAGTTCTCGACAAACCACTTCGATGCTCTTGAATCGATGGGAAAAAGATGGGATTATAAGACGAAATCGCAAAACAATGTTCTTACTAGACATGCTTAAATTGCATGAATTGGGAGGAAGAACAGAATAATTTACATGTCGAAAGAGTAAGAAAACTGTCAGATATTTGATGGTTTTTTTATTTATGATGTCTTAAGATATTGTCAGAGAAGAGAAACTTTTTAGATAAGGAGGGTCTTAAGATGCCAAGACAAGTATTAATAACTGATCTTACAATAGATACTGGGGTGCAGGAATTATTAGTGAAAGCGGAACAGGAGAAAATTGAGACTGCTTTTCAAAGGGCGAAGGAACAAGAACCTCATTGTAAATTTGGATTAACGGGTGTATGCTGTCGCCGTTGTCTTCAGGGACCCTGCCGAGTAACTTTTAATGGGAATAAAGGGATAAAGCGTGGTGTTTGCGGGGCTACGGCAGACCAGATTGTGGCTCGTAATTTACTGTCGCTGATTGTGGAAGGCACAACTCCGCACGTAGAACATGCTCGGGAAGTACTACACACCCTTTTGGAGGCTGCTGAAGGTAAAGCTGCTTATGAAATTAAGGGTAAAGAAAAACTTATCAGTATTGGCAAGAAACTGGGATTGACAGTTGATGGGGTAGAAATAAATGAATTAGCCAAAGAAGTTGCTTTAATTGCCTTACAAGATTTTCAGCAGCAATCCGGTGTATCCCATTGGCTAAGGCTTCGGGCCCAAGATAAATCCATTAAAACCTGGGAAAAGTTGAATATATTGCCCTCCAATGCGCATTTAGAAATAGCCAATGCTATCAATAAAACAGCTATGGGCTGTGAGAGTGATCCGGTTAGCCTTTTGCTGGGAATCATGAAAATGGGATTAGTTGAAGGATATGATGGATTGCATCTATCCACCGATCTCCAGGATATTCTGTTTGGTACACCACGGCTTGTTAAAACCCAATACCGAATGGGTGTTATTAAAGAGGATTATGTCAATATTGCCGTTCACGGACATATTCCAATGGTCTCAGAAAAAGTGCTGGAGTGGAGCCGTAAATTAAATAATGAGGCCAAAGCACTAGGAGCTCAAGGAATTAACATTGTAGGCATTTGTTGCAGTGCCAATGAACTTTTGATGCGTCAAGGGGTTTCTGTAGCGACAAACTATTCGAGTCAGGAATTGGCGATTATTACAGGAGCCTTAGAAGCAATGGTCGTAGATGCTCAATGTATTATGCCAGGTCTAGCTCAAGTGGCGGAATGCTATCATACAGAACTTATTTCCACATTGCCGAATATTAAGTTGGAAGGAGCAAGCCATGTGGATTGGACACCGGCAGAGGCAGATAGGAT
>NZ_JABZFS010000050.1:0-174675 GCF_014237355.1 Desulfosporosinus sp. | reverse complement strand
CCGACTTAAATACAGAAAATCTATTTTGTAATACCCCTATAGATCTAAGAGATGGAGGCGGTCAAAAAACCGATCAATTTGTGGCCAAAAAACGATCATTTTACTTGACCGCTTACAATTACAGCAGTATGCTTTAGGAAAGGATTAATTTACTGGAATTTATAACTCCCATAGATAGTTCTACTGGGCGCTAACAAACCCCTGCTTCAAAAAGGAGCAGGGGTTTGTCAGGATAGTTTATCCTAAACGGAATTATGGAATGACAGGACATTTTAAATAAAAAGAAGTCCCACCCTGATCAGTCTTATAGTCTAGAACAGCTCCATGCCTCTTCGCGATACTAAAGCATACTGACAAGCCAAGTCCCGTTCCCTGTTCCTTAGTCGTCAGAAATGGTGTACCCATTGATTTTTGCACTTTCACCGGTATACCACAACCCTGGTCCTGAACTTCTAAAACTACCTGATTATTAATCAAATACGTTTTAACCGTGACTGCTCCACCCTTGGACATTGCCTCCAACCCATTTTTAACCAGATTTAATATGCATTGCCTAATCTCTTTTTCATCCCCTAAAACATCGGGTACATCTTGCAATTTCAATCTGATCTCAAGTCCTTGTCGGAGTGCATCAACTTCAATCAACGGAATGATTTTATTTATAATCTCATTAAAATTGATTTCCTTTTTTGTAAGTTTTTTAGTTTTAGCCAGCGACAAAAACTCAAAATGAAAAAGCTATAGTACATCTGACTGTTACGAACCTCTTTGAAAATATATGGAGTAAGATTTCGGATATTTTCACTCAATATTAAAGCAAATGCCTCGAACCTTGGCTCGAGGCATTTGCTTGAGAGTGTTTTTACTATTCGGGTGGAGAGCCTGAGCATAGTCTGAGTGATTTTGGGTTCTTTAGGAAGCAAAAGCAGAGACAATGGTAAGAGTAGTCCGTCAGTGTGAGGAGCGGAGACAAAAAAGAGCAGGGAAATAACTTCCTATATAGCCTCCAGAATTTATGTTGCCTGTGGTATTTACATTACTGACGTATATCCTGTTGGTGCCGTTATTGTATATATATTTTCAAGTTTGCGATTCATTCTCAAAAACCTGTTGCCTTGATAGATAGCATTTTTCGGCATCCCATGTCAAAAGCCTTACACAACAAACCGTTAGAACATAATCTGTAAGAGCGGTACATTTAGATATAACCTATAGTTAAAAACGTAACAAATTAATTCACATGGAATATATTGGTATTAAACAATTTTCTTATAAATTTTCTCTTTGTGCGATTGGCAATAGTGGAATATCCTTGTTCTCTTTTTCTTTAGCATCTGTAACATCATAACCAATAATAAAAACTTAGAGAAAGGAAGACAGAATCCTATGCCGTTAATTAATATATCTCCCATAGATAGTGTATATATTTCACAATTTTATCATAATACAAACTTTGGGGCTATCAATCAATTATTTACGGGAGAATATCTTAGAACTACTACGAACCGTTGCAAGCCTGATTCTTATAGAACATTACTGAAATTTCCCATTGATTTGCCTTGTTCAAGTATAATATGTAGTGCTATTCTTTACCTTTTTGTTAATAGAAAAGATAAATCTAATAATGAGCTTTCACCTCAAACAGTAACAATTTACGGAAATGAAAATGATTTTAGCCAAGCGATTGTAACATGGGACACGGCACCGAATACTGTCATTACCCCCTATTCCTTTAATATAACTGATAGCAATGTAGGAACTTATATATCTGTTGATATAACAAGTTTAGTTCAGGGCTGGAGTAATATGTGTCATGAAAATTTTGGCATTACACTTATAGGTAAGGAAGGTAAGGCAAACACAATCATTGGGTACGAAAGTACAAATAATGTCAATCCGCCATATTTGCTCGTGAACTATAGCTCATGTGCGGGAGTCACCGGGGCAACAGGTGCAACCGGAGCAACTGGGACTGCTGGGGCTTCTGGGGCTACCGGTGCTGTTGGAGCTACTGGCTCTAATGGAGCTACCGGCGCTACCGGTGCTACCGGTGCTACCGGTGCTACTGGAGCCGCTGGTGCTACCGGCGCTACCGGCGATACTGGCGCTACCGGCGCGGGATTAGCTGAATTCGCCTATATTTACAATTTAGGTCTTCAAGTTGTACCTCTAGAAGCGGATGTATTATTTAGTGATAACGGAGTAATTGTAGGTAGCATTGCCCATGCACCGGGAACAGCTCCAATTATACTTGGTACTGCGGGCACCTATTCTATCTGGTTTAACGTGGCAGGTGTTGAACCAAACCAGTTCACTCTCTTCCAAAATGGCGTTCCCGTTGCTGGTTCCACCTACGGTTCAGGTGCAGGCACTCAACCGAATCCAGGTATGGTAATCATTACTGCTGATGCTGGTGATGTGTTAACCTTGAGAAACCATACTAGTGCTGCAGCGGCTACCCTACAGACTTTAGCAGGTGGAACTGTAAGTAACGCAGATGCCTCAATCTTGATCCAAAAAATAAGTTAGTTTTCTGACGGTCTTTGTTACTTTGGCGCAAACTGTAGTCAGTCTTTATACCAACGTCTTAACGATAGCTAAAACTAGTCCAGTATATTTAGAAGGAGTCCTCGAACTTGAGGGCTCCGATATTTTGTATACAATCCCTAGTGTAATCAAATATTGATTCTTTTTACCCATAAAAATAGTTATTTTGAAATTTAAGCAATTACAATGAACATTCTGCTCATTGCTTCCAAAGCAAAGGACAATGCGTTATCCTTCTTCAAAAGCGAATCACATAAAAATTGCCCAATAACAATCTACATGAAATGTTGTTCTATCGCTTCTATCGTTTTATAATGCAAATTTCACAGTTCTTTTGAGGAATTCATATAATGATCCTTTGGAATATCGAGAAATGCCGATCTGACAGATAAAGATTACCTGGAGTCCATAACAGCATTCCTAAGGACTCTGCTTAGTTCCTCCAGGCAAAAAGGCTTAGGTAAAGCCGCTCTAAATCCATATTTTTTAAAATCAGTCATAATGGCGTCGTTACAGTAGCCGCTGGAGGTTATGGCCTTGACATGGGGATCGATTTTAATAATCTCCTCTAGGGCCTGTCTGCCACCTGCTCCACCGGGGACCGTTAGATCGAAAATAACAGCATCATAGGGCTCGCCCCTCTCACTGGCTTCCCTGTAAAGAAGGATGGCTTCCTCTCCATCTACGGCAAAGGCAGGTTCACAACCCAACTGGGACAGCATTCCTCCGATAACTTCTCGTATGGAAGCTTGATCATCCATAACCAAAATTTTGCCATGCCCGGAAAGAAACGGTTCTATAGCCTTCTTCACTGTCAGAGCCATTCCCAGTCTAGCTGGAAGGTAGACAGATACAGCTGTCCCTTGACCAGGTTCGGACTCAACCCTAATGTGACCATTGTGCCGCTTTACTATGGAGTAAGAAGTAGCTAATCCTAACCCGTTACCTTGAGCCTTTGTCGTAAAGTAAGGATCAAAAATCCTGTTCAACTGATCTTTATGGATCCCAACGCCTTGATCTTCCACGGTTATCTTCAGATAGGGGCCTATGTTTAAAGGCAGTCCCTCTTCCTCTGTCAAGTATTTGTTCTCACACCTCAAAGACACCGTCCCGCCATTGGGCATAGCCTGCTGGGCATTGATGACCAGATTATTCACCACCTGTCTGATATGTCCGCCATCCACCTCAACCATCCATAAATCATCGGACAATTCAAGTTCATAACGCACATTGGAACCCCTCATAGCAAAAATGACGGTATCATTAAGTAATGGCACGATGGACATCACCTCTTTAAAGGGCTTCCCCCCCTTGGCAAAGGTCAATAACTGCAAGGTTAAATCCGTGGACTGCTGGCAGGCTTTTTCTGCTTCTTCCAATAGTTCCAGGTTTTTTTCCTGCTTCAAATTCTTCATTTTATATAATGAGATGTTACCTAATATTACCGTCAGTAGATTGTTAAAGTCGTGGGCTATCCCCCCAGCCAAAATTCCCAAAGATTCTATCCGTTGATAATTTAATTTATCTTCCTCATTCTTCTTCCGTTCGGTAATATCTTTGACCGCAAGAAAGCAGAGAGTGTTTTTTTCATCGTTTTCTTGCTCCTTTTCTGCTATACCTTCAACTAAAGCACAAAAAACTGTCCCGTCATTCTTCCGGAGGTTCAGCTCGCATTCCTGCTTTGTCTTAATTTGCATTTGCCACAGTGACTTGCAGTAAAGAGAAAAAATGTGCTGGTGTTCAGCTACCACAAAGCTAGTAAACGCCTTACCCAATAACTGATCCTTCTCCACTTCGAATAAAGCAGCCCCAGTCCGGTTTACTTCCAGGATCAGGCCATTGATCCCACAGGTAAAAAAACCTACTGGGGCAAAATCATATAATCTTCTATATTTGTCCCTGGATAATTCGTTCTCCAGACCAACACGCTGCAATTCATCATTTTGCATTGATAATTCGATTTGATGAACCTCCAGTTCCATATTCCCTGTTAGACCATCTGCAGAAATATTCCCTATAGCTCTGTTCTTTTGGTTTCTCAGTGCTTCAGCTTCTGCTTCTTGGCGTAATTTTACACCATCCATGCAATCACCAACCCCCTTATCAAACATAACTAAATTAATTCTCCGTCTTAAAGATGACTAGGATTAAATCTGCGGATGGCTTTTTGCTGTTGATTCGGTAGGCATCGAGGTAAATCTTTTTATTGCCATCGCCTGGGAATTCATAATCCAAAAGGAAGCTTTGAGAAGATATCCCTTCGGTAATAATAGTGGTGATTTTTTCCTCTAACTCGCGAGTATTCCATCGGCCTTTGCTAAGTTGTGAAAGCAACGTGCCTTCAGTCTCTAAAGGCGTTACCTGGAAAACGCGGTAAAAATCAAAGTTTGCTGTTATAACCTTAAAATCACCGTCCAGCACCAGAAGGGGAAAGCCAATGGCCTCAATGATACTAAAGGCATAATCACGTCTGTCCCTAAGCTCAGTGTTTAATAAATTTAGTGCTTTAAGTTTACTGATATTAACAAAAGAAACTACGACACCGGCCACCATGTTTTCGGAAGTTCGATAGGGTGTTAACCGCATCAGGTACCATACCCCCTCTATGGTTTCTACCTCTTTCTCAATATGTCCATATGTCTCCAGAATCCTCTGGGCTTCGCGGACAATATCCGTCTTTCGGAGCTTTGTTACAAGGTGAGCCAGAGGACGACCAACATCTGAGGGAATGATGTTAATAAGCCTAGGGACTAAAGGAGTATACCGCATAATATTCAAATTGCTATCCAGAAATATAAAGGCAATTTCTGTGCTGTTTAAAAGATTCGTCATATCGTCATTGGAGTGGGCCAGTTCATTCAGTTTAGTTTGCAGTTCATTGTTAACGGTTACGACTTCCTCGTAGAGGGACTGCATTTCTTCTCGGGAAGTCTCCATCTCTTCATTTGAACTCTGTAATTCCTCATTAGCGGAGTGTAGTTCTTCGTTGGCCGCGGCTGTCTCCATGTAGGATAATTCAATCTCTTCGATGGTTCTGAATAGTTGAACTTTTGTACTCTTCAGCTCATTCTCCAGTTCGTCGATCCGCGTTACAGCGTTGGACGAGCTGTCACCGATGTTACTTAGCGGAGTATCAACGGGTATTACATTAACTTCCTCAAAGATCACCAGGATCAAACCCTGTAATGCTCCGGGTTCCTCAATCGGCCTAACACCAAAATTAAGCGTGACTTGTTCATCATTGATGATCACCCTCACGCCTTCAATCGTAATTTCTTCTTTTGTTTTAGCTGCTTGACGAAGTACTGCCCTTAAACTATACCGCATTTCCTCCTTAACCATGGTTGCGATGTTTAAGCTAACTTCTCCTGTAGCTAGTTCAAAATATTTTCTACTACGTCCATTGATATAAATGATATCTCCCTTTTCATTAACTATAAAACAGGGTGGGGTATAGTTTTCCAACAACATTTTCTCTATGGAATTAATCATAACTGATTTGTCTGATCCAACGATGCTTGTTAAATCCGCCCTTGCTTTGGCTGCTGTGATTATTGATGAATTGGGAAGAAAATTTGCCCAGACTTTGGAAATGACATCCCGGCGTTTATATAACTTCCATTTGCTATTTAACACAGTATAAAGGTTCGTGTTGCTTCCAAAGGATTCGGAAGGGCCTAAAAAGAGTATTCCATTGGGTAGTAAGCTGAAATGAAAAAGATTGGAAATCTTTTTTTGCAAGGAATTTTCAAAGTATATTAAAAGGTTTCGGCAGCTGATCATATCCACCTTAATAAAAGGCGGGTCTTTAATAAGATCATGAGAAGCAAAAATTATGGTTTCCCGGATTTCCTTCGAAATCCGGTATCGATTTTCTTCCTGCTTAAAAAAGCGTTTTAAGCGCTCAGGGTGTATATCCTCCGCGATACTTAAGGGATATAAGCCAGTTCTTGCCGTTAAAACGGCGTCTTCGTCAATATCTGTAGCAAATAACTGTAGAGTCATATTCTTCCGGGCTTTGTTCATGCATTCCTGAATTATGATTGCCAGGGAGTAAACTTCTTCCCCGCTAGAACACCCGGGGATCCATATTCGCAAGTTATATCCCTCCGGTTTATCCGCCAGTAACTCAGGAATCACTTGATTCTCCAGTACCTGAAAGGCTTCAGAGTCACGGAAAAAACGGGTTACGTTAATAAGTATCGCTTTAAAAAGAGTTTCCACTTCTGCCGCGTTTCGCTGCAAATAGCGAACATACTCCTCAATATCTTGAATATGGCAGACGCGCATTCTGCTTTCTATACGCCGGTAAATAGTTCCTTTTTTGTAAAGGGAAAAATCGTGGCTGTTGTGCATTTGGATAATGAAAAGCACTCTCTTTAGTATTTCTGAGTTCTTACTCAATTTTTCGTTCATACTCCGGGAAGCTCTTCGTTGCAACCACTTGCTATGCACAAGGAGCTGATCACACATTTTCTCAATAGGAAGAATATAATCTGCCAATTCCAAGACGGAGGCCTTGCCAGCGGAATCAGCGGAATCAGCACAACCCGCTAAGCCCTCGTCCTGAACCATGACCATACCAAACTGTGCTTTAATTTCTTTTAAGCCCAGCGCTCCATCATGACTTATGCCCGAGAGAATAATACATATGGCATTTTCACCCTGGTCATAGGCCAGGGTGCTGAAAAAATAATCTAAAGGTTTTCGAGGATTAGAAAGGGGTTCCCGTAAATAAAAATCACCCCGTACAACTCCAGTATCTTTATCTTTCGGGCATATGAACACATGGTTGGGCATCATCTTTATATCGTCTTTCACAACTAAAACAGGCATAGATATGTATTCCTGCAGGATCTGAACCGTCATTTCGTGACTGCCGACAATAACAAAGGCCATCCCACAGTCGTCAGGGATATTTTTGAAAAAAGCTTTAAAACCCTTTCCCCCAACATCCGAGACTCCGATGCCCACAACTGGAAAACTATCGTTCAAGCTCATGTGATTTTGCACAAATTAACCTCTGTTCGTTCCGTATTTTAATATCTATATATATTAGACATTATTTGTATTTTACCTCTATTTTTCTTTAATTATATTAAACACTCAAATGCCAAATTAGTTGTCGCTCCCGGTTCCCCAGACCTGTCTGTGCATGGCATAAAAATACCCTGCCCAACGGATACTAAAAGAATCTTATAATGAGGTGATGTTTTGTTTTCTTTCTTTAAAAAACTATCAGGTGTAGAAGTTATTGATATTCTGGGAGCCTTCAATTTATGGAACGCCTTAAGAGCACGTTATGGAAGTATAGAAACCCTTCAGATGTATAGGAACTTTATCCATGACCGTGATTTTGATCTTATGCTTAGTCGCTTCTTAAGTACCTTTATAAAGGAATCAAAGATATTGGAAGAGAAAGCAACCCATTATTCTGTAACCTTGCCCAAGAGACCCGCAGTGGATATCCGGATTGACAAAAAGCTTGATGAGCTTACAGATAGATATATTTACAGGAGAATCTATGAAGACCTAGTTACTCAAATGGTTGTCCTTGGTCGGTGCTATAGAACCACTACAAGTAATGATCAACTCCGTGAACTTTTCAAACATGCCCTGTTAGGCCACGCCTATCAATTTCAAATACTCTATAAATTTGGTAAGTTAAAGAGCTGGGAGGACAATCCTCCGGCTTATAAGCCCTCCAAGCCAATTAAAACTGAGGATTTATCAATCAGTGAAGCTTTTCATCTCTGGGACCATTTAAACCTAAGATATGACCAGCTGGAATTGGTCATGCTCTCCATTAGTTTTGCCCATGACACAAGCTTTATTGCTGTCTTAGATATGGGCTTAATAATTATCAAAAAGCAGATCGAGAAACTTGAGGAACTGTGTCTAAACTATAGTGTCCAAGTACCTGAAAGGCCACCAGCTGAAATGGTGCAGCGCATAGATCCGGAAGCAATGGAAGATCAATTTATGTATAGAATTCTTCTCACTGGCCTTCAGAATTCTATTGACCTTCACATGAGGGCAGTAATGGAGACGGTAAGAAATGACAGCCTGCGCAAAACATTCATCGATTTATTAAAAGACGAAATGAGTTCCTATGATAAATTCCTAAAATACGGTAAAGCGAAAGGCTGGACAAAGACACCACCCACATATGGAGCATTAGTATAGGAAACGATTGCTGAAGCTACTTGGGCAGGGAAAAGAAAAGGTCATTGGCAAAAAGCAAGATAAAATTAAGAAAACTTGGTCGGTGACAGATTCACAGACCAAGTTTCACTTAAACTGCGGATTTTATCTAGGCGACTTGTGTGATAACTAGATGAGCCGAAACTGGCCTTGTTCCTCCGGCGATAGTGGTAATGGTTAGCGCTGTTGCATTGCCGGCAGGGTTTCGGACAGTGAGCACTGAATCGGCGGCTGTTGTAGTCACATAAGCCATTCCCACTATTTGAGAAGTACCTGTTGCCCGCCCGACTACCGTATATGCCAAGCCGACTCCATTGAGAGTTAAAACCAACTGGCCCGCCTCGCTCACACTTACCTGAAACAAAACCTGATAAGTGCCGATTGCAGACAAGTTAAATTCAGTATCACTAGTTCTGGTAATAGTTGTTCCGCTGGTAGGTCCGTCTTGGGGAAAGCTTACGTCAGTACCGGGAGCAACTGTTGCTGCATTATCAGGAGGCATCAGGGCAAAAAAGTCGGCAAAGTTTAATACTGTCGTTAACGGTAAAGTGTTCTCTTCAAGTTCTGCCGGTAAGACTCGATGGGCTGCCACTAAATTGCCTGCTGCATCCTTACCCCAAGCCGATATTGCTATTTCCGGCGAGCTGGTGGTAAATTGAAATTCAAAAGCATCAAAATCGGCAAAATATATTCTTTCCACCGCTTCGCCGGGCAACATATTAATTTGCTCTAATACATAGAGCACTTTTATTGCCCCCAAAACGAAGCTGCCTTCAGTCATCACTGATTCTGTTGTGGTCCCATCATTTGTAATCCTCACCACAAAGGTTACGGTCGGCCTGACGCCTAGCACAGCTGTATTTTCAATCAAACCGGTTGTTAATTCAGCCATTAATTTTATCCCTCCACATCGTTTAGTATCAATTGCTTATTAAAATCAAGCATTTTCGTATATTGCTCTTAATACAATATATGAAATCTTTTGGTACAAGTTAACTAAATCGAGCACTTTGAACCCTCACAATATGCAGGTTCCTTAATGTCCAGCACTGATAACGCTAATGCAGTTGGTTGGGAACCTTCCTGAAGAGATTGTTTGAAGTGATCAACGGCGTACATAATTTGATTGCGTGTATACATTTGAATTCTCCTAATACACTTATACCTTTAGGTAGGAATCAATTACCTTCCATGAGATAGCTCCTTCATTTGTATCGTATCTTAATAACATGGGCCACTTAGTTTCCAGAACTAAATAGAAGAAAACGGATTCACCTATAATGCGCGAACCCGTTTTCTTCCGTTGTATAGACTTTTATTCCATTTTCACTTTTTACCCTCTGTATGCTACGAAGCATTTCAAGATGATTGTAACTTATTTGTCATTTATCGCTTGTATATTTGTTAATCAATTGTCCAAGCTGCTCTTCAATGTCTTTAGTGACGACGGCTTCTCCTCCGAATAGGGTTGCTCCGGTCATTTTCAGGGTCTTCAAATAATAGATTTGTTCTTCTGATAAGCTGCCGTCTACTAAAATAATAGGGGCATTGACATTAGCAGCATAGACACTCCCAGCAAGAGCATCCGGGAAGTTGCTGCCCGTTGCTACACAAATTGTTTGTCCCTCTGAATTGAAGTATTGGGCTACTGCCAGAGAGGTTTCATATCGGTCTGTTCCGCCGATTCTTACGATACTCTCTTGAGCCAGAGACGTTATTTGGGCAACTTCCCTTTCTGCTACTGAGCTTATGACTCCTTCAAGGCCGATGATATATACTTTTGAGGGCTGTAGTTCTACTATCTTTGCCTTGACTTCCTCACTGATTCCATCTTTTTGAATTAACAGGATTGGACTTTGCATTATTCCTGCCCTGCTGCTTATGGACAAAGCGTCAGGATAGCTTTCTCCATTAACTAACACAAGGGGTGCTCCAGTCTTTACTACCAGTTGATCGGCAATTTTTATTGCAGTTTCATATCTGTCTTCTCCAGCGATTCTGGTTATGTTTTTAAAACCAAGGATGGTTACTTTTGCTTCCATTGCGCTGCTGACGACTGCTGTGCCTCCAAGAATATAGACTGTCCCTGCCGAATCCAGGTTTTTCTTAAGATAGTCCAATACTTTTTCCTGGTCTGTTTCTGTGCTGCCAACCAGCAGGATCGGAGCCTTCAGTTTATAGGCTAGTACACTTCCGGTTAAAGCATCGGGATAGTTTTCCGCTGTTGCTAAGACAACGTTGGAGACCTTTCCTTCGTAACTTGCTTTGGCAATTTCCAGGGCCGTATCGACTCTATTAACTCCCGCGAGTCTTTTTACGCCTGTTTTTTCAACGAAAATTGCACTTATTGTGTGCTTTTCGCTGTCTGTAAAGGTATATGTCGCAATTGCGCCAACGCTCTTGCCATCCACCAGTACATCGAAAATTATATAGCCTTCGTCGGGGGTAATGGTAGCGGTCTTTTGATCCCTGCTGATGGTAACCTTTCCACCTGTATTGCTGTCGGTTGTAATGGTCGGTGCAGTGCTTGTGCCGCCACCATTACCCCCGCCACCTTTGCTTGGTGTTGAAGTCGCTGTGTAACCAATGGCATAGGTGGAGAATTTTTTGGTGTGGAGCTTTATTGACTTACCGTCAGCGCTTAACTCAATATACTCACCATCGGTGTTTGTTTGAGTGATGGTTTGAACCTCTGTACCATGATAACGATAAACCACATAATTGCTCTTGCCTTGCAGCTCAGCAGGAAGGGGTATGTCAATAATTAAGGCATCATCTAACTCCCTTATTGGAATCGGCTGTTCTGCTGTACCACCGAGAATCGGTGTTACAATTTTGCTTAAGCTTAAATTCAGGAAAATCCCGATTTCTTTTCCGCTTGCTGCAGCTATAATGCTCTGCGCATTTTCAGCGGCATTGTCGCCACTTTCAACCCTTTGCTCAATGATTAGCCTAATCTCAACCGTTCCGCCGGCATCGATAACATTGCTATCATCTTGAGTAAATTGATTGCTAGTAAAGAAGTCATTGAGTTTATCAACAATTATATCTGGAGTACCGGACTTAACCTCTACGACACTATTTTTATTACCCTTTGGCAATGTAACCGATCCGGTTGTAGTATTACCCGAAACTGTGATGGTTAAGGTTATAATTTGGTCGGTGCCTTTGCTGATTACCAAGTTATAGATGCCTCTTGGAATTCCGCTGATGGTGAAAACGCCGTTAGCGTCGGTGGTTGCTTGGACAACTTCTCGACTACCTGCCATAAGCTTCACTGTGGCACTGTTTACATTGGCGTCATCTTCATCCTTGACATTACCGGTGACTTCGTAGGTGATTTGCTCCCACTTGGCGTGAAGGGTTATATTTTCCGCACCCATTGTATTTGAAAGATACGAGGTTGCAAAGCCACTGTCCCTATACCAGCCGGCAAAGTTAAAGTCTGGTTTTGTAGGGGTTGGGAGAATTAACGCTGTGCCGTAAGTTCCGCTTATGGCAGCAACAGTACTTCCACCGCTTGAATTAAAGGTTATGGCGTAGGTTTGCGTTGGTATTAATACACCTACTGCTGTGATTGATAACTCCCCTGTCACATTGTAAACCGTTAAAGTTCCTGTTGTTGCTGATGTCTTTGTATAGATGTAATCAACACCGGGCACAAGGGTCACTCCGCCCATTGTAATGGTTAGGCTGCTGGGCAAGGTGTAACCACTGGCTGCGCTTAGGGTTGTGGTGTAGTTTTGGTATTGTTTTGCGATTGTGTTGTTTAGGGTAATGTTACTTAATGAACTGCCACTTGCTGAAACATCGTAGGTAGGTGCTGGTGCCGCAAGCACAATCACCGTTTTAATACTGCTGGTGTTGGTTGAGGTTTTTGTTTCGCCGCCGACGATCGCTGTATTAGTAACCTCTACATAGTAATAGGTTGTGCCAACAAGATCGGTGGGTGGTGTGTAGCTTGAACTTGTTGCACCGCTTATGGGCGTACCACCAGTTGTTGAATTTGTTGCATTTTGGTACCACTGGTAGGTAAGAGTGCCACTATCGGTTACTGCTGCTGTTACTGAAAGCGGTGTTAGAGCAGCATTTTTAGTAACTGCTTCAATACCTCTCACATTGCTTGCACTAAATACTGGGGTTTGCGCGGTCGTTATGGTTGGCGGGTTTACGGTTATATTCCCGCTGCCACCCGTTACATCACCATCGTCAACTATTACATCGTCACTGCCGATACCCAGGGTTTCGCTTCCTTTGGTTACGGTAATTGTATAGGTCCCATCAGGTACACCGGGAATGCTGTAATTACCGTCGGCATCCGTTGTGCCTGTGTAAGTTTTGCTACTGTCGTTTGTATCCGTCAAGGTTATGGTTGCACCGGATACGGGATTGCCGTCAGTGTCCGTGATTGTGCCGCTTACGGTGTGGGTCGAGATGGTCGGTGGGGTCACGGTTATATCTGCGCTTTCATCCGTTACATCGTCGCCTTCAACTGCAATACTGCCGTTACCCAGGGTTTCGCTTCCTTTGGTTACGGTAATTGTATAGGTCCCATCAGGTACACCGGGAATGCTGTAATTACCGTCGGCATCCGTTGTGCCTGTGTAAGTTTTGCTACCGTCGTTTGTATCCGTCAAGCTTATGGTTGCACCGGATACGGGGTTGCCGTCAGTGTCCGTGATTGTGCCGCTTACGGTGTGGGTATTTGGTGCGTTGGCTGTCCACTGTGCTGTAAAGGTTACATCGTTTGCTGGCATCGTATACGTTGTACCCGCATCATAAGTCGTCGTGCCATCATTCCAGCCTACAAAGGTATAGCCGGTTTTTACAAATGGGTTGGCTGGCAATACCACTGCTCCTGTTGCTGCTTGGGTCGGTGCTTCACCTGTTGCGCCTGTGCCACCTATGAAGGTTACGGTATACGTGGTTGCTGTGTTTTCTATCCACTGCGCTGTAAAAGTTACATTCTCTGCTGGCATTGTATATGTTGTACCCGCATCATAAGTCGTCGTGCCATCATTCCAGCCCGCAAAGGTATAACCGGCTTTTGTGAATGGGTTAGCTGGCAATGCGAATTGAGCATCTTCCGCTGTTGCTGCTTGGGTCGGTGCTGTGCCTGTTGCGCCTGTGCCACCTATGAAGGTTATGGCATACGTGGTTGCTGTGTTTTCTATCCACTGCGCTGTAAAGGTTACATTCTCTGCTGGCATGGTATACGTTGTACCCGCATTGTACGTCGTCGAACCATCACTCCAACCGGCAAAGGTATAGCCGGTTTTTGCAAATGGGTTGGCAGGCAATACGAATGTACCATTCTCCGCTGTTGCTGCTTGGGTCGGTGCCACACCTGTTGTGCCTGTACCACCTATGAAGGCTACGGTGTAAGTATCAGGTGCGTCCACTGTCCACTGCGCTGTAAAGGTTACATTCTCTGCTGGCATGGTATAGGTTGCACCCGCACCGTAATTATTCGTACCATCATTCCAGCCGGCAAAGGTATAGCCGGTCTTTGTGAATGGGTTAGTTGGCAATACCACTATACTGGCTGCTGTTACTGTTTGGGTCGGTGCCACACCTGTTGCGCCTGTGCCACCTATGAAGGTTACTGTGTAAGTATCAGGTGCGTTGGCTGTCCACTGTGCTGTAAAGGTTACAGCATTGGCTGGCATCGTATATGTTATGCCCGCATCATACGTCGTCGTGCCATCATTCCAACCTGCAAAGGTATAACCGGTTTTTGCAAATGTATTGGCTGGCAATGCGAATGTGCCATTTGCTGCTGTTACTGCTTGGGTCGGTGCCACACCTGTTGCGCCTGCACCACCTATGAAGGTTACGCTGTAGGTATCAGGTGCGTCCACTGTCCACTGTGCTGTAAAAGTTACAGCATTGGCTGGCATCGTATATGTTGTGCCCGCATCATAAGTCGTCGAACCATCATTCCAGCCGGCAAAGGTATAGCCGGTTTTTGTGAATGTATTGGCAGGCAATACGAATGTACCATTCTCCGCTGTTGCCGCTTGGGTCGGTGCCACACCTGTTGCGCCTGCACCACCTTTGAAGGTTACGGTGTAGGTATCAGGTGCGTCCACTGTCCACTGCGCTGTAAAGGTTACATTCTCTGCTGGCATGGTATAGGTTGTACCCGCATTGTACGTCGTCGAACCATCATTCCAGCCTGCAAAGGTATAGTCGGTTTTTGCAAATGGGTTGGCAGGCAATACGAATGTACTATTCTCCGCTGTTGCTGCTTGGGTCGGCGCTTCACCTGTTGCGTCTGCACCACCTTTGAAGGTTACGGTGTAGGTATCAGGTGCGTCGACTGTCCACTGTGCTGTAAAAGTTACAGCATTGGCTGGCATCGTATATGTTGTGCCCGCATCATAAGTCGTCGAACCATCACTCCAACCGGCAAAGGTATAACCGGTTTTTGTGAATGTATTGGTTGGCAATTGAAATGTACCATTCTCCGCTGTTGCCGCTTGGGTCGGTGCCACACCTGTTGCGCCTGCACCACCTATGAAGGTTACGGTGTAGGTATCAGCTGCGTCGACTGTCCACTGTGCTGTAAAAGTTACAGCATTGGCTGGCATCGTATATGTTGTGCCCGCATCATAAGTCGTCCTGCCATCATTCCAGCCTGCAAAGGTATAGCCGGTTTTTGCAAATGTATTGGCTGGCAATGCGAATGTGCCATTTGCTCCTGTTGCAGCTTGGGTCGGTGCTTCACCTGTTGCTTCTGTACCACCTGTAAAGGTTACTGTATAAGTGGTTGCTGTGTTTTCTATCCACTGGGCTGTAAACCTTACGGCATTTGCTGGCATGGTATAGGTTGCACCCGCACTGTAAGTCGTCGTGCCATCATTCCATCCTGTAAAGGTGTAGCCCGTTCTCGTAAATGGGTTTGCTGGCAATGCGAACGTATCACCTGCTGCTGTTGCTGCGTGGATAGGTACTACGCCTGTTGCGCCTGTCCCACCTCTTAACGTTACATTGTAGGTATTGGGTGCGTTTTCTGTCCACTGTGCTGTAAAGATTACACCTTTTGCTGGCATGGTATAGGTTGAACCTGCATTGTAAGTCGCCGAGCCATCACTCCAAGCTGCAAAGGTGTAGCCAGTTCTTGCAAATGTATTGGCGGGCAATGCGAACGTACCATTTTCTGCTGTTGCTACTTGGATAGGTATTGTGCCTGTTGCTTCTGTTCCACCGGTAAAGGTTACGGTATAGGTATTGGATGCGTTGGCTATCCACTGGGCATAAAGTGTCATCGTTGATCCCGGTTGAAGTTCTGTCCAGGCACCTTGCGGAAGGTTACCGCCAGTGCCGGCTGCATTGGTATTCCAACTAATAAAAGTATATCCAGGGTTGGTAAATTCGTTTGCAGAAATGACTGTTCGCGTCCCTGCCTCTGTTGTTTGGGTGGCAACACTTCCACTGGTTGCACCATTTCCATCATATATTATCTTGTATGGGGGATTATCTATCCACTGTGCATAGAGAACGATAATTGTACCTTCGGGTTGTGCCGATACATTATCATATTTCCCATAAGCAGTACCACTGCCATCTGCTTTCGTATTCCAACCTGTTAATGTTTTTCCTTTTAAGAAAAATTCGTTTGTAGGAATGTGTATGCTATCACCGGTAGTATTCGTTTGAGTTGCAGCACTACCGCTTGTTGCACCATTGCCGTCAAATATTACGGTATATGTTTGCGGCGGGGCTGTTGCCCACTGGGCATAAAGGATTGCCGTGGCATTTGCTGTCGTCAATGATATTAAGTCACCTATACCATAAGGAGTGCCGCTACCGTCTGCATTGGTGTTCCAGCCGGTAAAAATATACCCACTCTTCGCAAACCCGTTTCCATGAAGTGGTGTTGGCGTTCCTACTTTTATTAATTGGCTGAGAACACTACCGTTTGTTGCACCATTTCCATCATAGGTAAGTGTGTAGGTTTGCGCCTGTGCTTGTGGTGTCCATCGGGCAAGGATCATCATGTGATCTGTAACCAGAGTAGTACAAGTAAATAGTGTATCTGTCCCATCTATATACCAACCATCAAAGATATATCCCTCTCTGACTGTTGTTGGTAGTCTTGGCGCTGTGCCATCTTCATCTACCCATACGGAAGAAACTGAAGTGCCACCTTGAGGATTGAAGACTACAGACCATTTCTGTAGTTGTCTCCACTGGGCTGTAAAGCTTACATCGTTTGCTGGCATGGTATACAGGTCGCCTGCACTGTAAGTCGTGGTTCCATCATTCCAACCGGTAAAGGTGTGCATTGTTTTATTATATGGATTTAAAGGTAATGTGAACTTTACATTTGCTGTTTTGAATTCTGAAGCGGGCGCTATGCCTGTTGCTCCTGTTCCACCTGCAAAAGATACGATATAGGTATCGGCTGCTCTAACGACTGCTGAAGTTGGATTACTAGTCAAATCACCCGTATAGAACCCGGTTCCAGTTGCAGTTACAGTGATTATTTTTCCTATATCAGCTCTTTGCACAATGTAGCTCGCAACATTTGTGCCTATAGATGTGCTACCTACTGTCCATTGATAAGTCGCCGTTGCGCCACTGGGCGTCACGATTGCGGTAAGGGTTTGCCCTTCCTGGGCTGTACCGTCGATTGAAACATCGGTTAGGGGTATTAACGACGGCATAATCGTCCAGCCATACCAAAGATTGTCGGATGTGTCGCCGTCATTTACCGCCTGATAGGCTTTTTGCGCCGCAGTTAAATGAACTCCTATCAAGTCAGCACCATTTTCATCAACAAATACAAGGTTTTTGAGTGTTGGTGGCCAAGTAAAAACATCTGGATCTCCCAGGGGCGGTGTTGCCGGTAATTTTAAAGTCACCATAGCTTTGTTATGACGAAACGCATAATTACCAATAGAGGTCATCACCGGGAAATTTGCATTTGTTAAATTCTCGCATTCATAAAAGGCGCTTTCGCCCATACTGGTCGCTACCGGGAAATTTGCTGTTGTGAGATCAGCTTGATTAAACGCCTCGGCACCAATCGTTTCCACCCTCGGGAAATTCGCATTGATGAGGCCGCTGCCATTAAACGCATCGACACCTATACTGGTCGCCACAGGGAAATTTGCTGTTTTGAGATTATTAGAAACCGAAAACGCCTCGTCCCCAATGCTGATAACTTTGGGGAAATTCACCGTTGTGAGTGCGTAGGGTTGTCTAAACCCATTATTCCCAATGCTGGTCGCTACAGGAAAATTTACACTTGAGAGCTGGTAGCAGTGAGCAAACGCAGAGTCCCCGATACTGGCCACTGCCGGGAAATCTGCTGTGGTGATACCAGACAGATAAAAAGCATAGGCACCAATGCTGGTCGCTGCTGGGATATTCACGGTCGTAAGATATACGTTACGATAAAACGCATAAGACCCAATCGTTGTTACATTTGGGAAGTATACATTCTTGAGCTTAGCTGTATAAGATGCCAATTGATGATCTCCATTAAACATGTCTCTTCCAATCGTAGTCACCTTAGCAATCTCGACCGTTTCTAATGCTCTAGATGTCATATAAGAAAAAGTACCATCAGGTATCTCTGCAACTGTACTTACCGTATCCACCACTTTAAGGGTAACGACTGAATAGATCGTTTTAATATAATCCCAATCGGCAGTGGTAACCGTACCTTCGATGATTTCGATGGAGGTGATGGTATTTAATGCTATACCAGACTTAATAACAACATCCGCAAGGCTATTGCCGCCAATTGGAGAGTTATCGTTGATTTTGGCTGTGATAACCGGAGTGGTAACTGCACTGGTTGGATTGCTGGTTATCGCACCGGCATAGTTGCCGGTTCCGCTTGCCGTTACGGTGATGGTTTTACCAATATCCTCTGCTTGCACTGTGTAGGTCGCAGCGTTTGTGCCGACAGCTGTGCCGTTTGCTTGCCATTGATAATCCACCGTTGCATTACTGGGAGCGACGGTTGCCGTTAGGATTAGACCTTCCTTGGCTGTACCGCTGATTAAAACTGCGGTTAGTGGGACTCCGGTTACTTCACTGGTTGCTGCACTGGTTACTGTACCAGAATAGCTACCTATTCCGGTTACCGTTACGGTGATGGTTTTTCCGATATCCGCTGCTTGCACATGGTAAGTTGCAGCGTTTTCGCCGACAGCTGTGCCACCTGCTTGCCATTGATAATCGACCGTTGCATTACTGGGAGCGACGGTTGCGGTTAAGGTTTGTCCTGCTTCGGCTGTGCCGCTGATGGTTACTGATGTAAGCGCGTTTTCTGTCCACTGCGCTGTAATGGTTACCTCATTTGCGGGCATAGTAAAGATTGTGGTTGTAAGGGTAGCGTCTGCAAATGTCCCGCCATTTGAAGTTGTCCAGCCGCTAAAGGTGTAGCCCGCTTTCGTTCCAGCGTTGATAGCAACCTCTGAACCGGCGATGTAATTTCCTCCTGTAATGCCGCTATTACCACCGTCCAGGTTTACGGTTAAGGTGTAGGTACTTGGTGCTGTAAAGTTGAAGGTGGTAGGTGCTCCAGCAGTATGGGTTGCTGTTTCTGCCACTCTAACCTGTAAATCCACTGTTCCTGTCAGATCAGGGAGGTTCGGTGATTCTTCATTATATGCTGTCCAGTTTATCCCATCCGTTGAGAATTCCATGGTTGCAGTCATACCTGTCATTGTGTTTGCGGCATCATCGCTTGTAACACGGGCTAAATCTGGTCCGTCTGCTTTGGCTACAGCTATTGTATACGTTATTGTCTTACCACCGACTGTCACTGTCAGTGTCTGATTGGCTGCCACCGCTGAGCTATCAAAACCGCTTACGTTTGCGTATGTTATAGTTTCTTCTTTTGTACTGTTGTCACTATATGTTCCAGTTACTACCATACCAGAGATATCAAGCTCATCGCCAACATAGTATGCTGTCTTCGTCGCTGGGATGGTAATCTCTATACTGACTAGTACTGTAAAGTTGAACGTGGTAGGTGCTCCGGCAGTATGGGTTGCTGTTTCTGCCACTCTAACCTGCAAAGCCACTGTACCTGTCAGATCAGGGAGGTTCGGTGAATCTGCATTGTATGCTGTCCAGGTTATCCCATCCGTTGAGAATTCCATGGCTGCAGTCATACCTGTCATTGTGTTTGCGGCATCATCGCTTGTAACACCGGTTAAGGCTGGTCCGTCTGCCTGGGTTATATACCATCCATACCAGAGACTGTCGGTTATATCGCCGTCACTAACTGCCTTATAGTTATTCTGTGCAGCCGTTAAAGCCGCACCTGTTAAATCAATACCATTGGTATCAACAAAACTAAGGGTTCTGGATAGTGGACCACCCTCAAACGCATTAACATCGGCGACTGTTGGTGACAGAGCGGGAAGTTTTAAGATGACCAATTCTGAGCAATCATAAAATGCACCTGTTCCAATGCTGGTCAACATCGGGAAATTTGCTGTGGTAAGACTGATGCATCCATAAAACGCACCACCCTCAATACTGGTCGCCACCGGGAAATTTGCTGTGGTGAGACTGGTGCATCTAGCAAACGCACTATTCTCAATTTTGGTCGCCGCGGGAAAATTTGCAGTCTCGAGTGTTATTATTGGGAAAAAAGCAGACGCGCCAATACTGGTGGTCGCTGGGAAATCTGCAGTTTCAAGACTGCAATTAGAAAACGCATTCGAACCTATCGTTTCCGCCTTAGGAAAATTTGCAGTTTTAAGACCCGTGCAACCAAAAAATGTTTGGTTCCCAATGCTCGTCACATCCGGGAAATTTACAGTGGTGAGTGCTGTGTACGAATCATACGGTGTGCTACTAAACACGCCGGCGGTAATTGAGGTCAGCTTGGCAATATCGACCATCTGAATTGAACTACGAAAAACTCTATCCCCTGGTATCCACCCAGTCGGCAGGTCGGCAACTGAGGTAACCGTATCTGCCACCCTAAAGCTTGTGAGCCCATCTAATGATGCAAATTGAATCGTCATATAATGCCAGTCGTTGCTTGTAACACTGCCCTTGATAATTTCGATTGAGGTGATTGCGGGTAATTCTATACCCGATTTAGTAAATACGTCCGCTAGGCTATCGCCACCTATAGGACTGCCGTTGTTGATTTTTGCTGTGATAAGAATTGCGGTTACGGCACTGGTTGGTGTACTGGTTATCGTGCCCGTATAGCTGCCGGTTGCAGTAACCGTTACGGTAATGGTTTTGCCGATATCCTCTGCTTGCACAGTGTAGGTTGCTGAGTTTGTACCTACATCTACCCCGCCTGCTTGCCATTGATAATCGACCGTTGCACCACCGGGAACCACTGTTGCCGTTAGGATTTGTCCTTCCTTAGCTGAGCCAGAGATTGCAACTGCGGTTAGTGGTGTCTTATAGGTCGGCACGGTTACCGTTACTGTTGCTCCTACATTAAAGCCTGTTTTAGCTGCATATCTCACTTCGTAGGTTCCTGCTGCTAAGCCGGTGATCTCTGATTCTGTTGCCGGTTTGTAAGTAGCATCCGTTGACAATTTGTATTCCATGGCAGTTGTGGCACCTGTGATTTTTCCATCATTGCCGTTAAATGTTGTCGGTGCAGCTGCGCCCAAACCGGTTGGTGCTAACTGCTCTGCATTTGGACCAACCGGCACTGTTACAGTTGCTGTCGCTCCTGCATTAAAGCCTGTTTTAGCTGCATATCTAACTTCGTAGATTCCTGCCGCTAAGTCGGTGATCTCTGATTCTGTTGCCGGTTTGTAAGTAGCATCCGTTGACAATTTGTATTCCATGGCGGTTGTGGTACCAGTGATTTTCCCATCTGTACGGTCATATACTGATGGTGCAGCACCAACTAAACCAGTTGGGGCTATCTGCTCTTCATTTGGTGTATTTATCTGAACCTTATAAGTAGTGGTCTTGCCATTAACGGTTATTGTTAGCACCTGGTCTACTTCTGCGACATCACTATTGAAACCGCTAACATTAGCAACGGTTATGGTCTCAGGGATGGCGGTATCGTCACTGTATGTTCCTGTTACTACCATGCCAGTGATATCTAAAGTCTCTCCAATTTCGTACACTGTTTTTGTTGCTGGTGTGGTAATAGCTATGCTGGTTAAAGTTGGTACTGTAAAGATGAAGGTGGTAGGTGCTCCGGCATTATGGGTTGCTGTTTCTGCCACTCTAACCTGCAATGCCACTGTACCTGTCAGATCAGGAAGGTTCGGTGTTGTTGCATTGTATGCTGTCCAGGTTGTCCCATCCGTTGAGAATTCCATGACGGCAGTCATACCTATCATTGTGTTTAGCCTATCATCGTTTGTAACATCGGTTAAGGCTGGTCCGTATGCTTTGCCTATATTCCAGCCATACCAAAAGTTATCGGATGTATTTCCGTCACTAACTGCCTTATAGTTACTCTGTGCAGTCGTTAAAGCCTCACCTGTCAAGTTATCCCCCTGTGCATCAACAAAAACAAGGTTTCTGGGTAGTGGACATTTGTAAAAAACATCATAATTAGTAACTGATGCTGGCAGTGTGGATAGCTTCAATGTTGTAAATTTTTCGCAGTTATAAAAAGCCTCATCTCCAATACTCGTCACCCTCGGAAAATTTGCAGTGATAAGACTTGTGCACCAGTCAAACGCACCCTTCCCAATGCTGGTCGCCATCGGAAAATCTGCAATTGTGAGACTTGTGCAAGTACGAAACGCATGCTCGCCAATGCTGGTCACCGCGGGAAAATCCGCACTGGTAAGACTTGGGCAATTAGCAAACGCAGAGCCGCCAATAGAGGTCGCCATCGGGAACTCTGCAGTTGTGAGATTTGTGCAAGCAACAAAACCAAAGTACCCAATGCTGGTCGCCACCGGGAAATTTGCAGTTGTGAGACTCGCGCATCTATAGAACGCATACTCGCCAATGTTGGTCACCGCGGGAAAATCTGCAATTTTTATTGCGCAATTCTGAAACGCATAGTCTCCAATATTGATCGCCAACGGGAAATTTACAGTTTCGAGACTTGTGCAACTCTCAAACGCCCTCTTCCCAATGCTGATCGCCATCGGAAAATCTGCAATTGTGAGACTTGTGCCGCCCAGAAGCGCATTGTCACCAATGCTGGTCGCCAACGGAAAATCTGCAGTTATGAGACCTGTGCACCACTTGAACGCATTATCCTTGATCGTTGTCACCTTCGGAAAGTACACTGTCTTGAGATCCCCGCAATAAGCAAACGCATATTGTCCAATCGTTGTCACCTTGGAAATCTCCACTGTTTGTAATGATCTAGGCAAAAATCCCCCATTGTTCTCATCCCCATCTGGGATATCTGCAACCAAGCTTACAGTATCCGCCACTTTAAGGTCTGTGAGGACATATAAGAAGCTGCTATATTGCCAATCTGCTGTGGTAACCGTACCCCCTGTGATTTCGATGGAGGTGATGGTGTTTACTGCTTTACTAGACTTATTAATCACATCAGCAAGGCTAGCGCCGCCAATTGCGCTACCATTATTGATTTTTGCCGTGATCACCACATCGGCAACCGCATCAGTTGGAGTACTGGTTACCGTACCGGAATAACTATCTGTTCCGGTCGCACTTACGGTAATGGTTTTACCCATATCAGCTGTCTGTACTGTGTAGGTATTAGCGTTAGTGCCTACAGTTGTACCGTTTGCTTGCCATTGATAATCAACCGTTGCCCCGCTGGGAGCCACTGTTGCGGTTAGGGTTTGTCCTTCCTGAGCTGTGCCGGAGATTGAAACTGAGGTAAGCGGTGTCGTATAAGCCGGTACTATTACCGTTGCTGTCGCTCCCGCATTGAAGCCAGCCTTTGCTGCATATCTTACATCGTAAGTTCCTGCTGCTAAGCCGGTAATTACTATGTTTGTCACCGGTATGTAATTAGAAGCAGTTGACAATTTGTATTCCATTGCAGCTGTGGTATCTGTAATTTTTCCATCATTGCCGCCATATGTTGTCGGTGCAACCCCGTTCAAACCGGTCGGTGCTAACTGCTCTGCATTTGGACCAGCTGGTACTGTTACCGTTACTGCTGCTCCTGGATTAAAGCCAGTTTTAGCTGCATATCTCACTTCATAGGTACCCGCTGTTAAGCCGGTGGTTGCTGTCGCTGTTGCTGCTATGTAAGAAGCAGCACCTTGTAACTGATATTCCATTAACGTTGTTGTACCGTTTATTCTACCATCATTTAGTCCATAGGCTGTTGGGGCTACTCCTTCCAAGTCTGTCGGGGCATCTTGTTCTTTATTTCCGCTTGTCAATACCACCTCGACATCTGCCCCAGCATTAAATCCTGCTTTAGCTGCATATCTTACATTGTAAGTTCCTGCTGCTAAGCCGGTAACTTCTGTTGCTAATCCTGTTACCGCTGTATATGCACCGGTGTTTCCTAGCCTGTATTCCATTCTGTTGTTTACACCGGTGATTTTCCCATCACTTAGTCCATAGGATGTTGGGGCTACACCGTTTAATGTTTCTGTGGGTACACCTTGGTTGGCGTTTGACCCGGTTGCTACTATTACGACTGCATCTGCTCCAACATTAAATCCTGCTTTTGCGGCATATCTCACATTGTAGGTACCTGTTGCCAAGCCCGTGATCTCTGGGCCTGTCACGGTTGTATAGTCTGTTGCTGTTGACAGCTTGTATTCCATGGCAGTTGTTGTACCTGTGATTTTCCCATCACTTAGTCCATAGGATGTCGGTGCTACGCCGGTTAATGCTTCTGTCGGTACACCTTGGTTGGCATTTGCCCCCACTGCTACTATTACGACTGCATCTGTACCTGCATTAAATCCGGTCTTCGCTGCATATCTCACATTGTAAGTTCCTGCTGCCAAACCCGTGGTTGCTGTTTCTGTTGCTGCTGTGTAAGAACCTGCGCCTTGTAACTGATATTCCATTGCGGCTGTAGTACCAGTGATTTTTCCATCACTTAGTCCATATAATGTCGGCGCTTCGCCCATCAAGCCTATTGGGGCTGATTGTGATCTAGGACCATCTGCTACTACTACATTTACTATCTCTCCGACATTAAATTCTGGTGTAGCTGCATATCTAACATTATAGGTTCCCGCTGTTAAGCCGGTGATTTCTGCGCCTGTTGCCGTTGTGTAATTAGAAGCCGTTGACAATTTGTATTGCATTGCAGTTGTGGCACCTGTGATTCTTCCATCCGACCCGCCATATACTGATGGTGCAACCCCTTTCAAACCAGTCGGTACTAACAACTGTGCTCTTAGTTTAGGATAAGAACCCTCTGACTTGTACCAGACAGGAGTGGGAGTGGAAGTGAAATCGAAACCGGAATATGTTGTTGTATAGCTAGTTTGCTGTAGCATAGTTGTCTGAGTAAGTGAACCTGTAGTAACATTAACCTGAGGACTATCTATTTTCTTACCAACACCGAATCCAGAACTAGAACTAGTATCTAAAAAATAGCAGTTACTGCCCTGGGAAGGATAACTCGCTTGACCCACTATACCGCCTATAGCTGTTGTGCCAGTAACCCAGCCCGTATTGTAACATATGCTGATCTTTCCACTCAAATTGCCTATTATGCCCCCAACATATTGATCGCCCCTAACCGATCCCATATTATAGCAGTTTTCGATGCTAGAACTAGAACCAGACGCTGAACCCGCTATACCACCAACATTATATTGTCCAGTAACCCCGCCCGTGTTGTAGCATTTGCTGATAGTGGCTGCCCGAGCTGATATACCTCCAACGACAGTTGTTTGGTAAGTACTACCAATATGCTCCCTCTTACCATAAATCGTGCCCGTATTGTAGCAGTTGGTAATAGTGCCGTTGCCATCTATAGCGCTAGCTATGCCGCTAACTACAGCCTGATTACCCGCAGTGCCGTCACTACCAGTAATCGAGCATGTATTGTAGCAGTTGTTGATTGTACCTTTATTACCTCCTGCTATGCCGCCAACACAAAATGTATTAGTTCCTGCTGTTATGTTTAGATTGCCATTAACGACACCAAGGTTCTTGATTGTGCCACTATTATAACCAAACAGTCCATAATATGAGGATGTGTATTGGTTTGAGCCCGCGGTTGTGGCAGTTATTTTCATCCCACTAACATAATGCCCATTGCCATTGAACTGGCCGGAAAACCCATTAGTGTGAATAGTATAAATACCAATCGGCGTCCAATTTGGTATGCCGGATATGTCAATATCATTTTCCATCTGGTAGTATGCTGCGGTATAAGCTGTATCCCCATTATTCACAAGCGTCGCCAACTGTTGTAGGTCGTTAGCGCTACTGATCAGATATGGGCTGGCCGGCGTTCCGGAGCCAATAAAAGGTGACCCGGCTGCTACTGCTGGGGTTGGTGTCAAAGCAATAATTAAGAATAAAATCACAAGACTAAAATTAATGATAGCCTTGCGCGAATTGAACTTCGCAACATGCGTTACTCCTTCCTCCAACACTAAACTCAAATACCCTTTCTCTCTCATAACTTTCAATCACCCTTCTTTGATGTTTCTTTTTTCTTTTGATAATCTCAATCCTCAATTTCGACTTCTTTAAATCTTCACTCTTGCAGAACTCTCAGTAATAAAAGCTTTATTCCTTCTTTGCTAACTGGCAGCAATAAAAACCCATCCGCTTCCCATTCAAAAGCTTCCACCGCAAATTCCCCATGACTGCTCATGAGAATCACTTTGGGAAACAGGTTTAGTGGTAAAGCTTCCCTGAAAATCAAGCATTTCATAGCCATCCAATAGTTCTTTTAAATTAATACCGTTTTGCTTCTTCGGGTCGGCAATAATATATTTCATGAAGGTTTTTCCCTTCTATCTGAGGTCATTTCCCTATTACTCTTTACGTATAAGAAAAGAGAGCCAATTACTGCAAATAGGATTGCTAAAACAAAATATACCGTTGCCATGGAAATAGAAATGGTATAGTCATATGTAGTTATATGTTCTGGAACCGTTGTCCTAATGACCAACGTTTTAAAATATCCCATCCCATAAAATAATAAGGTAAAAAAATAACAAATAGCAGTTACCTTTTGCACATTATCCCCCCATATGCAAAGACCATATTTATGCTTTCCGACGATTTTAGAGACCATGGCCACTTGTTGTCCCATCTAATTAATTCTCCTAAATATTACTAATTCTCGCAATATAATATATTTACGAGTTATTTTCCCTAGAATATGATTTCATTCTCCATCATAAAACACGAACCCTGAATGAACCCTAAATGAAAAGTGCCCTATAAGACGAACCGTCCTATAGGGCACAAAGCGCAAAGCCTTATGGGGTAAGGGTTTGCGCTCTTTTGTATAAATATGTAAAATATTACCGAAAATATTTTTATATTTTCTGCTTCTCACTTTCTATCACATTTCTGCACATTTCATTAAGTTCAGCCGCTTTAGGATAGGCCCAGGCATACCCATTCTCTTCCAAATATCCGTTTTGCTTCAACCGCTCCAGAACTCGAAGATCTTCTTTTCTTCTCAACTGATTGCTCATAACCAGTTCCTCCAGTTGATAGAGATCACAATCAACCTGGTCGGTTACAACGCTATAATTCCCACGGCCGTTTTGCAGGATCTGCGAAAGGCCTGCTTCCGCCAATCTTTTGCGCAGCAAATAAGTGGTGGCATGAAAATTTGTCTGAGCTTTTTCGGAGTCATAGTCTGGCCAAACTGCATCCGCTATCTTTTCCCAGTTTACCGGCACACCTCCTTTATGGACTAAAAAAGCCAATACTTCCTTAGCTTTAGAATTTTTCCAGGTCAGCACTTCTCCATTAAAGAACACTTCGAAGCCGCCGAAGCATTGAATAAATGGTTTATTAGATTGCCTAACCGTTCTTTTGGTTTGTAATAATCGCCTGACTGTTTTCCCTAGTCTTTCTTCAGTCAAGGGCTTCAGAATATAATCCATAGCTTGTCGCTCAAAAGCCTCCACCGCATATTGATTAAAGGCGGTGACAAATACAATATCAATAGTTTCGTTCAGGTCTAAGATCTGCTCAGATAACTGAAGCCCATTAACCCCTGGCATTTCAATATCCAGAAATACAGCATCCAGAGACTCTTTTGCTAAATAATCCAGAAGCTGTTCTCCTGTTTCAAACAAACCACATAACTCCAATTCCTTACTTTCCTCAATCATTCTTTGGAATCTTTCCAGCACATGCATCTCATCATCGACCGCCGCTATCCTGATCATTGCTCTTTTCTCCTTTCCGGTATCAATAGTCTCACGCAGGTGCCATGTCCCACTTCGCTGCTGATCTCCAAACCTCTGTCATACAATCGAAGCAGTCGGTGGTGGATATTAAGAAGGCCTACGCTTTGGCCTTTACCCTCTTCCGTTAAAAGATTGACCAATTTTTCACGAGGGATACCCACACCATCATCTTCAATCTCAATATTGATCCCTTCGTCGATCTGATTCATTTTTACGCTTACTGTGCCGCCCCCTGTTTTTTTGGAAATACCATGACGTACTGCATTTTCCACTAAGGGTTGAAGGATCAGAACAGGGATTTGATCGTTGAGCGAGATTTCAATTTCTTTTTGCAGGCTAATTTTTTGCCCAAAGCGTGCTTGCTCAATGTTGAAATACGTATCTATAAATTCTAGTTCTTTTTCGATGGTGTCCATTTTATCTAGGTGATTAAATTCTAAACTTTTTCTTAAATACAGGGCTAAATCGATAATGAGTTTGCCTGCCTTTTTTCCATCCATTTCGCAGACATTGGCAATGGCACTCAAGGCATTGTATAGAAAATGCGGCTTAATCTGCGCTTGTAAAAAGGACATTTCTGTCGCCATTATTTTGTCCTTGAGTCGGTCTGCCTCTATTAAATTCTGGTTATACAAAATAAGTTTTTGTTGGGTACTGGCCTGTTGTCTGGCTTGAATAAAAGACATCGCCATAACAACGGCAAAATTCCCATATAAAAACATATATGAGAGGTTAATGCTGCCCATCCCCTTATAGCGAACTAGATCTGCTAGGATTGTAAAATTAAACACACTAATAACCATAAACAGCAATAGAGCATTGTCTCTTCTCCTGTGTACTGCTTGTATTAGTACACATAAAATATAAATCATTTGGAGCAGCATGAGTATGGTAAAGTAACTGTTGAAAGAAGCCCTAAATCCAGCCGGTGCCAGCAATAGTACCCCAAAAAACAGATTTGGCAGCAAGATCAAAGTAAGACTCTTTTTATGATAATCCAAAGGATACAAGCTGATAACAAATAAGATTATTAGCGGCAACAAACTATAAATTGTAATATATTCAATGAATATCCCATCTTGGATGCGCAACTTGGGAAATAAGACCATTAGAGGTGTTTCGCCCCACACTGAAGCGCGCAAGGCAGTGGTTAAACAAAGAATGCTAAAAAGCAGAGTCGTCTTATTCTTCCTCTGCAAAAGAAAGAGTAGAAAATAATAAAGACCAAACCCAAAGACACTGCCGATAACGATTAACTGGGTTGCAAAGAGAACCATCTTTTGCTGGACTAAAACCTGCTTTGAACCAAATACCAAACTATCCCGAAGTCCGCCCCTAATATAATTCAGGTTAGCTACCTGAATTATCAACTCAAGTTTACTCGAGCTATTTGGCAAATCTACAATCAGCTGCTTATAATCTGCTTCGAAGTGGGAAAGTTTGTCTGATACCTTTCCCACTTCTGTTATAAGCTGTCCATCGGCATAGAGCTTATAAGCTGCGGAAACTGTTTTTATGCTGAGTGCAGGATCCTTAAGAGAATCTGGGTAGGTTAGAATTAAGCGATAGGTGGCAACCCCATGATTGGGATATGGCTTAATTCCGGCTTCTTTATCATTCCAACTGCCTGGGACTTTGAGAAAAGAATCTATCTTAGGAACATGCTCCGTCATAAAATCTTCCGATGTCAACAGGCGATCCCAATAGAATTCCCACTGTCCATTCAAATCAATAGTTTCGTTGTGTATAAAATCAACCCTCGATAAATCAACCTTACCGTTAGCAACGAGTCCCGAAACTGGAGAATACATCTTACTCAGGGCAAAAAGCATCAAAGAAATAATAAAGAGGATGATTATTATTCTCCAATTTGAAATGATTTTTCCCCATATTCTTCTTTGATCCACTGTTATCATTCTCCCTTTTTCCTCATTAAACCTTCTATTGTCTTAAGACCAAGTTCTATTAACTCTTTTTGAGTGTAACATAATTGTAAGTCTTTTTCTGTACAATTAGGTGCAACCGACACAATTACGGGAGGGCTTCATTCGCAAGGCCACTGAAAAACCTATGGTTTTTCAGTGGCCTTGATGATCTCAGAGGGCTTTTTTTCTTCCTCTTCATGGCTTCGGTTCATGAGGTAGTGGCACACGCTGTGGGTCCGATGCTCACTCATGTCTTTTCTGAAATCCGAATACTTGCAGTACCAACACTCACGCATGGGTGCAAGGCTCTCTCCTCCTGTACATTCCCAGTGAGGGCAGGTATCGTCTTCTCTCACCACGGGATAAGTGTCGGCCGTCATGTAGTTGTTCTTTGGCCGCATATTTCCGCTATCCAACTGCAACCACTCCTTCTCTAGTCATTCGAATCTATCTTCCGATAATACCAATCCTCTAACGTTTACTACAAAAAGAATCGCCTGGTAACGCATCTGCATTCACTATCCCAATAGTTATAGTCCCAAAAATTCCCTTTAACCATAACATAAAAGTATTTGAAATAAATTTATATCTGCATGAAATGTATGTTTTTTGTTTTGAAATGCACAAAAGATTGGTGGAAAAAGGATATTATGAAATGTAAGAAAGCCAAAGCCCCACAGGTGAGCCTTGTTAAGACTCTGCCCGTGGGGCTTTGGCTGATAATTTACCTTTCCTATTTCCCGAGCAACTGTTCAAGTTGCTGCTCAATGGCTTTACTGATGACGGCCTCTCCTCCGAAAATACTCGCTCCAGTCATTTTTTTGGTCTTAAGATAATTCAATATAGTTTCTGAGAGCTTGACATCGGCTAAAATAATCGGAGCATTGAAGTTTGCTGCATAAGCACTACCTGCAAGAGCATCCGGGAAGTTTTCGCCAGTTGCCACACTAATTGTTTGCCCGGCTAACTTAAAGTAGTTTGCTACGGCAAACGAGGTCTCATAGCGATCCACTCCACTGAGTCTTACAATAGCTCTTTTTCCTAGG
Source organism: Desulfosporosinus sp. (assembly GCF_014237355.1). Lineage (NCBI taxonomy): Bacteria > Bacillati > Bacillota > Clostridia > Eubacteriales > Desulfitobacteriaceae > Desulfosporosinus > Desulfosporosinus sp. The sequence goes on along the minus strand of NZ_JABZFS010000050.1, from coordinate 143,685 downwards.
GGTGTCAGCTCAGACACTTGATCCTCAACGGCTCTGCCTACAACCGCTTGCCCCCCTATGATATAGACCCTGATCGGCTTTAGTTCCGCGATTTTTTGCTTGACTCCATCGCTTATTCCATCTTTTCCCACCAATAGTATGGGATACTGCATGGCCGCTGCCGCGCTGCTTATGGATAAGGCGTCTGGATAGTTTTCCCCATAGGCCAGTACGATGGGGGTGCCTGTCAAAAGATCTAATTCATCGGCAATTTTCAGGGCTGTTTCATATTGGTCGAATCCACCTAATCTCTTGATCTGAGAAAATCCACTAGTTACTATTTTCTCTTCCACAGCAGCACTGACCGCTGCCCTACCCCCTAAAATATAGACAGTTCCTTTAGGATCCATGTTGTCTTTCATATAAGTAATGACTTTAGTTTGATCCTCTTCACTGCGTCCAACCAGTAGGATGGGTGCATTCAGCTTATAGCCTAGGACGCTTCCTGCCAGTGCATCGGGGAAGTTATCGGCGGTTGCCAAGATCACATTGGAAACCTTTCCGGTATAGCTTGCTTTGGCAATTTCCAGAGCGGTATCCACTTTTGTTAAGCCAGCAAGTCTGGTTACACCGACCCTGGGTTGATTCATTTTAAAGTCTAATTTTACAATGTCTTGTTCTACTGGTATGGTCGGACTCCTGAATTGATCATACCCATCCTTTGTTGCCACAATATAGTAGTCTGAAGTGGGGAAGACCATGAATCCATAGGCTCCTCCTAGATCACTGATTTGTGGATTTTTATTATCGTTTGGCTCGAACCCTTCAATAATAGGCAGTTCTACTAATGAATCCGGAATTTTTCCAGCAGTTTTGTTTCGCTCAGTATCGGCATAATACAAGGTTACATCAGCACCGGTTATAACCGCTCCAGTAGCAGAATCCGTTATGATCCCATAAGGGTCGATTAAGGTAGTGGTTAATTTGACATTTCCATTGCTGTCCATATTAATGTCCATGGTTCCCATAGTAATCCTTTGTCCGTTGCCCAAATCATAGAAGATAATAAAATGATTATCTGTTCCTTTAGCCAAGTTCTGTACTTGGATGGTTCCATCGGCAGAAATTGTGGCTGGAGAACCTGTTGCCGTTGTGATAGCCACTTTGGAGAAATCACTTAATGGGCTTGTTGTTCTGTCGGGCTGTTTTAGGATTAATACTTGCACAGCATTCATGGAAACTGTAACATTGCCCTCCCTATCCGTCGTTACGGTAACTGCGACATTGGAAACCTGAGCGCCTGTTTTACCGTCAATGACACTGCCTGTAACAATCGTGGATGTTGGGGTTGTCGGATTTGTCGGTCTCGGGATGTGTGAACCCCCTCCGCCTGACGATCCACCAGGATTACTCGAGCCAGTGGAGGTCTGGGCAGTATTTCCTGCCATATCTGTTGCCACAATAGTGATAGCGCCGACGCTATTTGCTGTAATGTTAGCAGTATAGGTATCTGTATCCCCTTGTTTTTGCATGGGGTAAGTTGTACCGCCACTTGTCATCACCACGCTGTAAATGCCGCTTAAAGCATCGGTCACCTCAGCAGATACAGTCAGTGTATCTCCTGCCAGAGCTGCTGACGTTTTGCCTGCCCCAAACGCAGGGGCCGTTCTGTCCACTTTTACGGTCAAACTGTTGGCTGTCAAATTGTAATCATTGGCATCTTGAAGTTTGGCACTGATGAAATGGGTGCCCTCAGCTGTGATATTTGTTACATCAATAGGGCTACTTGTATAGGTTTTGCTCGTCCAATCGCCATTATTTACTTTGTATTCCATTTTTGTTGGAGTGAAGTTAGTTAGGCCAGTGGCTGTCAATGTGACAGGTACTGAGCTGCTATTCCACCACCCTCTTGGGCCAGGCTCTGAAGCAGAGAGTGTCACACTTCCGTTGGCAGGAGCTGCATTGTCAACCGTCAGAGAGTAAGTTTTCGGCAGTGCTCCTGCACCGTCCGGCTCAACCGTCACCTCAAAGGTATTGCTGCCGCTTGCCAGTGGCAGAGTATAGGCGACAGCACCTGTTGCCTCAGCGAGCACAGTGTTGCCGGCATCCATAAGCACCACTTTAGCCTTTGGATTTGCGGAAATCGCGGTTAGGTTGGTGGATTTTAAACCATTGGCGCTTAGGTTATCATAGGTTGTAGTATCCTTGTCAAAGTTAACTCCCACACCAGTAGCACCCAAAACCAGCAGGTCTGCGTTCATGGAATCCGCTGTAGCGTTAAAATAATAGGCTTCCACATCCGCACCCAAGGTGTCAAACACAAAGGTTTTACTGATGACTGCCTCGCTGTCTAAAACAACAAGACCCTCCGCCGTATTTGACAGATACTGGGTTACAATAATATTTCCGCCCTCGTCAAGCAGGTTTACTGCAACGTTACCGTTTGTTACCTCTTGCATGGCAAGATTTTGAAGTGTTAGAACAGCTGTGGTTTTTGTCTCAGAATTTGACTGTTTAACGTCAACCTTTATGGGATTTCCGCCGTTACGCTTGACCAGATTGTCACAAAACAGGGTGCTGAAATTGTTTTCACCAACAAACTCCGGCAGCTCTTTGTCCGAGCTGTCGACGATCCAAGCCTTGGCATACAGGGTGACACCGTTAGCCGGGATTTCGTCTTTTCCTTGACCTGCCAGATAGGACTTGAGATCAAAGCTTAAATTGGCGGTATAGGCGCCGTTGTCAATCAGTGATAATTCGTCTGGATCGGAAATGGTCACCATCGGAGCCACCTCGGTCCCTGAGGTATAGGCTGAATTATCGTAGATTGCCAGTTTTACTTGTTTGCCGCTGTTCTTGAGCTTATAGTCACTGCTGTTGTAAAGACTCACGGCAAACTGACGCTGACCATCCTGCTCTTTAACCGTATCAATCTTAGTAAAGCCCACATCGGCCACTGCCAAAGGCAATGTCCCATCACCGGTCAGAATGAGCGGCGAATCACCAAAGCTTGCTGTACCGCTGTAGGATAAATCGGCTATGTTGACAGGCACACTGTAATTGACAATCAAGGTTTTACTTGTGCCGGGTAAAACTGTCAGCTGATCAAAGGTTTTACTTTCTGTGCCGTCGCCATCCCTATAGTCTAGGGTGACGCTGGTCATCACCTCTTTGCCTTGATTTTGCACTGTAAAGGCGATGGGCAAGCTAAAACCTGACTTAATTCCAGTATAGTCAAACTCTGCCGCTGTTATCTGGGCTTTATTCTGATAGGCTTGGGTTGCCGTGAACATCTTGCTTTCTGTCTTGGGCACCTGAATTTCAACGGTATTTCCATCCTCGTCGGTATCCGTTTCCGTGTCAAATGCTCCATCTTTCGCTTCAGTCCCTAAAATGATCACCTTGACTTCGTCGTTGGTAGCATTTGAAACATAGGCATCGAAGCTGTCGATGACGGTTTTCTCCGGCATCTCTGCAACGTCGACGGCTGCTGAGGTCAAAGCGAGGTTTGTTCCGTCTACTGATTCCTGCATAAATTTGATGGCCTTTAAAGAGTCACTTCCCTGAGAATTAGGTTCAACCCATAAAATAGAAATGTTTTTGAAGTCATTATTCGTTTGACTGGTGTTAACAAACTTAAAGTTGCTGCCAATCGTGTTACCGCTGGACACTGCCTTCAAGCTGTCCACAAAATCTTCTTTAGGACTGCCGTCCTCGCTAAAGGTCGCCAGGCGAATATCGGAGTTTTCTCCCTCCATTTTGTACCAGCCAAGCATGAATCGTTCCTCATCTCCGATTTTAGCAACGGTTAGCTGAGGATTTTCATCAGGTGTATCATCGTTAGTCAAACGAACATTCTTGACGATAGCACCGCCCTCATCAAGCACTCCATACACAATTTCGTAGCTATTAGCATCTCTTTCTTCACTTGGATCAATAATGTAAGTAACAGCTGAAGTTCCCTCAGACATCATCGCTGCTTCTAAGCCTACGACACTCCCTGACACACCGTTGTAAAGTGACTTGGTTTCACTCCAGTTACTTCCGTCATAAATACGGTAAACCAGGGTGTCTTTGCCGCTAAAATCCGTCGGATTGGCAGCATCGCCGGCATAGACACTCCGCCAGACAGCAACCGCCTGGCTGCCGTTTGTGGCAACCACGGGAGCCATGTCGGGTGTGCTATTGTTGGTCAGTCTTTCCGTCGTCCATGAACCAGCCTTATAAATACTGGTAAAAATCTCTGTATTGTTTGTCATCATGGCTATTTCGGCGGTGCTGAGTTCTTGATCGCCATTTTTCTCCAGCTTATCTGCTAACCTCACCCAGGCAGATATAGCCAGACTACCATTACCGGCAAAGGACAACTGGGAATCGCCAAAGCTTTCGGCTGTGGGGTTGATCTTGCCTTGGTCAATATAGCTACCGCCTTGCTTAAGTGCATAGTTTGCCGTGGTATCCCAAACATTTGAACTATTGTTATCGGATAAATACACAAACATCGAGCCATCACTGGCTATCAGTGGATTGGCATAAGGATAGGCATTTGTCTGGAGAGTGTTGGGGGCAAGATTCTCGGTATCCAGTGACAAGGCTCGCATCATTCCACTGGGTGATCCCCAAACACGAGTATACTCCTTAAGATACTCCCGGCTCTCCAGCTCAGGTGCCTTAGTGATTACCACCAAATCCTGTCCTGTTGCTGCGGCATATAAACGTGTCGCCAGACTCATATTATCCGCCGTCAGCATATCTCCGGTAGTCTCTTTCCAATAGGCCTCAATTTTGTCCCAGTTGCGATAGGTCCATTCTTTTTCGAAGCTGGCTGAGGCTAAGGTTTTCTTATAGGAAATCAACAGTAATTTAGCCACAAACTTAATTCCGATCATCCCCTGCAGGTTAAGCCTGGATCCGGATAAGGCCTTTTCTGTTTGGTTATGACCTGCGGGCAGATCGGCTATAGCCGGATCTAGATAGTTTCGGTTGAGGAACTTATTTTCATTTTCCAGGGTTAATTGACCAAACACGCCAATTTTCAGCGCCACAATCGTTGCATCAAAGCCCAAACCGCCAAAGGCATAAATATAGGCCTTAATTCTGAGATTGGTCAAATAATCTGTGGCATTTTCTTTGTCAGCTTGCCATGAGTAGTCAATCCCTCCAAAGGAAACAGGTTCATAGAGCATATGGGCATCAAACTCCAGACGCACGGCAGCACCCAGGGCAAGTTCAAAGGTAGCAGGAACAACGCCGCCAATTAGGACATTTTTTGTGGTTGAGTAATTAAAACCAATGCCCGCTTTGATCCCGCCGCCAATGGGACGTATTTCCCATTTTGCCGTTTCAAAATTATAACGAACTTGGCAGCTGAAGTAGCCGCCTATTTGGTAGTTGACCGAACTATCCTGGGCATCTTCCTGTAAACTCTCAATATCATCCTTCAGATTGCTGGCCAATTCACGGGCCTTAGCATAGCCGGATTTGACAGCGCTCTCTACCTCGTCATCATCCAGCATCAGCGAAAACTCGTCCTCTTCCGGGCCCATATCCATGACATCGTCTCCTGCGTTGAGCTGCAAGAGTCCGTTAAAGACGGTAGGATCTGAGGTGGGTGCCAACATTAAGGAAAAGTTGTCGTTGCCAAACTTGATGTTGCTGGCATAGTCAAGGGCACTTTGGGTAAACTTGTCCTTGGCATCAAAGGAAGAGCCGGCTTTAATGCTTTTTTGGAGCTCCTCTTGAAACTTTTGATTGACATCCGGGCTTTGGGAGAGGTTTTCCACGTTCAGCATATTGCGAATCGAATAGGGTTCTAAAGTGGAATTATACAGGGTTCCGTCTTCGTTGAAGAGCTTGACGGTAAGTTTCCCCCTACCCTTTTCATCCACCCAAATATTACTTTGATCAATGACCACTTGGTGCTCAGTTACCAGCATGGTGGCAAAGGGGTATTGGAAGGTTTTGAAATTCTGTCCGGCAAGGACGGAACCTTTTTCATTGATCAGGGAGATGGAGACCTGTTTGTTCTCCAGGGGTTCTCCCCACCAAAGTGCTTGAGTATCAATTCTGACCTTCGGTGTCTGGGCATTCAGTCCCAGGTTTCCTGTGGCATTTTTTATATTGTCAAGACGTCCGCTTTTCTTGTAGCGGTCTAAATACTGGGCAGCGAAAAAGGGTTTATCCTTATCCTCGGCAGCAATTGCAACGAGATTTACAACGCTCTCACCAAAGCGCAGTACATCGGCACCGGATAGGTTGCCAGAAAACTTACTAATTTGGGGCTGATAATCATCGTTGCCGAAGTGAAATTCGAAGACATAGTCAATTTGATCGCTGGCCTTTACGCTGGAAGCGCTGTTTTCCCCTCCCGCAGCTGACCAAAAGCGCGTAATATCAAAGACTTGTCGATAAGCACCGTTGTCCGGGTTGATGGAAATGGTTCTTTTCCAAGCGTCAGCCCGATCGGAAATTTCACTGGTTTCGCAGTAATTTCCGTTTTTATAGACGCCGCCACGAAGGGTAACCGTCCCTATGTAGGGTGTACCATCGGGGTTTTTAAAGTTCAAGTCCAGCTGGGCGGCTTTCCGGAGCACAAAGTTATTAATAGGATAAAGTTGGCCCTTGGAGCCGTCATTTTCACCCGATAACAGGTTGTTATGATAGATCGTTCCCAGATAGATACTATCACCTACGGTACTTTTGAGCTTTACATCGCTTTTAATACCCTTCGGTTCATAAATGGCAACAGCACCTTGATCATCGCTGGATATGGTTTTCTCTGTACCGTCTCCGTTGGTATAACTGAATTCAGTTAAAGCCAAGGGCATCGCTTGGAAGAGGTATAGTTTGTCCTTCAAGGTCTTGACTGTGACTCCTAAGGTGTCGGTCATTCTGGACAACTTATGGGTGGCATCAATGGTGGTTGTGCCATCCTTTAAACCGGCCAGGATAAAGTTGGTCGTCGGCATGTAGGATAGAGAATCGTAATCCTCAATGTTCTTGTAGGCGCCACCTTGTGAATAATTGATGCTGCCAACTTTGGAGTCACTGGATTTCCATTCAATTTGGTCGCTGACAGAACCATAGGAATAGTCACCATAGTTAATACTCAGCTGATTGGTCAAAGAGATGTTTCTTTCTAAGGCGACTATTTCCGCACTGGTCATCGCCGAAATGCGGTCGGAATTATCCAGGGTAATGGTTGAGGTCGGGTCTTGTTTATCCACCCAAATTTTCATGGCCTCAGCGTCATAGACATTGAGGACAAAGGAGTCATAGCTGTAAGCCTCGTCCCCTGTGTTTTTGATTTTGGCAGTGACTGTATACACGTCCTTTAATTTGCCGGTAACATCCGCCAAATTAAGGGTATAGCTGCCACTGGGTTCTTGGCTTTCGGTCACTGAAGCCCCATTTTTGGTCACTTCAAACTCGAAATCATACCCGCTGGCGGTGTTTACATCCATGGACTGCCAGTTTAAAGTGAGTTGATTGGCCGTATCTAAGATATAGTAACTGGCAGGGCGGTCAATTATAACCTTAGCCGGAGGGGAGGTAACGATAATGTTCCCCACTGCTGCCACCGTTTCGCCGGAAACGTTGGGATTATCCGTGCTTATTTTCACGGTATAGGCAGGTTCGGCGCCAACGGAAAGCTGGGTCAGTTGCTCCCCGGGAATAGTAAAGGAACTGGCATTTACCTCGCTGGCTGCCGTATAGGTGGGTGTTTTACCCTCCAAATCAGCGATACTTGGGTAGCTGCCCTTATAAAGCTCCACTATAAACGTTGTGTCTTTGGAGGGCTCAGCCTGTTGGTTCATGTAGATTACATTGGTGCTCCACATCACCTGCGCCGGCACACCCTTTTTGGTAGTGATAAACTTGCTCACGGCAAGGGCGGGCTTATCAAGGGATGCTTGGACTGTAAATTCGGCTGATTGAATACTTACATCCTTTGTCCCATCGTTTGTGCCATTCATGGCAACCAAGTTAAACGTAACCTTACCAACACCCACCGGCGTAATCTCGCCTGTGCTGGCGTTTATGGTTGCAATCTTTTCATCGGAGGAAACCCATTTGAAATCATCGGCGCTTTTATAGGTGGCTTCTCCGCTATACGTATACGTTAGCCGGACTGTTTCAGAATCCCCTAAATTCAGCACCTTGTCTTTTCCTGAGGGATAAGACGCCGGATAGTTAATCGTCATGTCCTTTGCGTCGACTAAGGTCAGAGCACCGATACTGAAATTGGCACTGTATCCGTTCTCAAAAATCGGGCGGAAAATTGGTTTTGATTCCTCATCCAATTCGCCGGTAGCCATGAAGAGCCGCATTTTGCAGACTGTATCGCTCGATGGCAAGTCAAATTCGGCAGTCAGTTTATCTGTTGCATCTGTAATATAGAGGGGTATTTTGGTTACTCCATTGTTATAGGAGGCAAAAAGTCGGTCAACCGTGAATTTTTGACCATCTTCTGGGTCCACAGTAGTATGGTTAATAAGCCACTCATTTTGCTTGGCCCCTACAGTAGAATGGTCGATGGTCTCATCTTCACTTTGGAACAGCCCAATTTCCAATTGACCCTTGGTCTCGTCTGGCAAATAAGCCCCGTTTAGATCAGTGTTATTTGCATGTTTTAGTGTCAAGCCCAGCAGACTGTCTAACTCGTTATAGACAAAGGTCGTTGGCAGGGGAGTAGTTTTACCTGTACCCCCATTGATTGGGAAATTATAGGCCGTACTTAGGTTGTCAGAGGTGTCCTTGACACCCGCGGAAATACTAACAGGCCAGAGGGTTATTGGGGTCTGGGGCGGTATATCAAATATGAAGGTAATTTTTGAACTTGTAACCCCTGTGTTCTCTTTTGTAACCGTATATACCTTATCGTTTGCATCTTTCAGGGTTAAGGTAAGCGCGCTGTTCTGCACAACTGGCTCGCTGAAGGTTACAACAATAGGAACCTGCTCACCAGCTTTAAAGGTTTCATTAGGTGAGCTAATAGCTTCAACTGTAGGCGCTTTGTAGTCTGTGAGATGCAAATGAAAATCGTGCATTGACGGCCCGGTAACACCACTGTTGGTCCAATTTGATGCTTCAAAACATACAGAAGCGGTGCCTGCGGGCAGGATATATCCGGAAATAGACCGAACCGTGGTATTATCACCGCCTTGGTACGAATCCGTAGCAGGAAGACCCAGCACTTTATTGTCTTTATCATAACCAATAATTTTAACATAAGTATCCATTTGTCGCCCAGCCCCTGCCCAAGAGAAGACACTAGCACTTGCCGTAAGGTTACCGTTTGCGACTAGGTTTCTAGCATCATCAGGTAGGCTAATGGTTTGTGATGCGATTAATGTTTCTTTGGGCGCAATTTTTAGCTCGCCATCATAATCGCCCTTCTGCCAATAACCGGTTGTATACCAACCCGACGTATTACTCTTTGGCCACGGGTTTGTTAACATATTAACAGCGTTAGGGCCGATAACATCTTGGTTAAATGGAAATGGAAGATGCACAATCGTTGGTTTGTAAGAGGTAAAAGCATAATCACCGCTCTTTGTTATTGGTACAAGCTGACTTGATTTCCCGTTGGAAAACAGACCCCCACGAAGGTCATTGAGGCGCACATAACATAGGGGAACTTCACCCTTCCAGAGTACATTTTCTACACTGGGTAAGTTAAGGGTAACCGATTCTGTTGGACTACTGGAAGTCAGGGTTATAGCTGCAGAGGTTGTCGTTATATCATTAGCATCCAGTATTCCAGACAAACATTCCTGAGAAAAAGTGACCTGGGCATCCGCTCCGCCCCCTGTCAAGGTGTAAGTTATGTCCACCGTGTTGTTTGCGGAGATAGCACCCAGACTATACTCCACTACTGCATCCGGATCAGTATCCTGGATTGCAGCGTTTTAGAGGCATCCTCTACAAGGCTTATCCCTTTTGTATTCAGCTGATTCTCAAGGTCTGCCAACATTTTCAGATGCTCATCCGTGACCGTTACCTGATTCTTGAGAAAATTGTCCTCAACAAATTTCAGGTACACTTCAAAGTTAATTAACTGAGAGATAAAAGCCAGCTTAACCACTTTGTCGTCGACTTTAACCTCCTTAGTTAGGTCAACGCCGGGAGCATTGACAATCTCCCCCATTTGGTCCAAAGTGTAAAGCTTGCCGTCCATCTCGATTTTGTAGGTAAGACGGTTGCCCTTTTCATCAACGATCCCCATGGAAACCATTGAGTCAAACATAGCTTCCGAGTTGTCGGGGCCGTATTGCTCCGCTAGAGCGGCAATAAGCTGCTCTCTTGCGTTAGGATTACTTTCCCCTAGGGCAAGTGAATTTACGGTAGTCTCAGAGTTGTCTGTTTCAGACACTGCCGGATCACTGGTCTCTAGATTGGAACTCCCCTGTTCCAAGGAATTTGAAGTGCTTACAGGCCCGTCTTTGTCAGACATTGCTGCGTCACTTAAGCTTAGATTAGATGCCTGAGCAAGTGAATTTAGTGGCAACATAGAAAGCAACATGACGCTTACCAAGAAAACAGACATTACCTTTTTGAAATTTCTCACTTTCTTCTGCTCCTCCCTCTAGTATTTTTTGTCTACATTCGTCCTGTTGAAACGAACTAATGAAGGGTCCCTGCGTTGCGAAAAGGGAACAATCTCACCATAGCATAAATTTTTTTAAAATAATTTGCCCCCTGCATGAAATGTATGTTTTTCGTCATGAAACGAAAAATTTCTTGGAACAAAAACTCCTTAACTTTTTAAAACGAATGAGAGAGTAGAATCAGCAACAGTAATTGCTAATTCTACTCTCTCATTCGTTTCTGTAAGAAGAGGATTTTCTGTTCAACAGTAAAGGAACACAGGCCGCTATATTTCTGCATTGTAGGATAGTGGGATGCAGATTTTGTCTTTTTTTGCATAAGTTCTGGTATAATGAATTAAATATGGATGTTACTCAAGTTATTGTATAAATTTGCTACTTTCCAGCACAGAAAGCTGAATATTTACAGATAAGTTGGCTTGCGGATGAATATGGAAGTAAATTGGAGGTAATACGCATGGCGATGGATTATATAAGGTCTCTTCTTAGCCTTATTTTCGCGATCAGTGTGATGTATATGCTCTTAGATTGCGAAATAAAACACAAGAAAAACCGCTATCTCCTAGGTCTTTATGCAACTGTCGTTCTAATTATTGATGGGCTTTTTTTGTTTAAATTCGGGTATGCATATTTCATGAAACTATATCCCCTTCTTGTCCAACTTCCCGTATTTTTAGCATTTGTGTCTATCTCCAAGTTCAAACCAATTAAGGTATTTTTTGTTCATTGGACAGTCGTCGCTATTACCTCGTCGTTCTCTTTGGTAGGACTTATTATTTCATATTTCCTCGGCTCAAGCAGAGAAACTGTGATTATTGTTTGTTATATTCTGTATCTACCGGTATGGTTCCTAATTTTCAAGTACATCCGCCCTCTATTTCTTTATATGATGCGCAACACTGATAATGGCTGGATAGGATTTTGCATAATCCCGATTTCATACTCTGTGCTAATTTACTCAGCTAGTACGTATAGCTTAAACAAGGTGATCTTAAGTAGTAATATTTTATGGAACTCCACGCTTGTGTTTATTTTGACTCTTTCAGCTTATTATCTGATTCTGCGATTTTTCAAGCAAACCCAAGAACGGCTCACCCTGCAAAACGAACAGAATTTATTAATGACGCAAGTCGCCGCAGCACATAATCATTTTAAAGCATTGGAAGAATCACAAGAAAAAACAATGCTGTATCGCCACGATATGCGACACCATTTGAATCTAATCAATTCCTATCTTATAGACAACAACAAGGAAGCGGCGCAAAAATATATTACAGAGGTCGAAAAAACCATTGATGGTGCTACGGTCGAAAGATATTGCAGCAATTATACGGTCAATTTGATACTATCTTCCTATATTGCGAAAGCAAAGAATGAACAAATTAATGTTGAAACTCAGATCAATCTCCCAGAGAATAACGCCGTATCCGATACGGATCTTTGCGTTATTTTTGCTAATGCCATTGAAAATGCCATAAACGCCTGCAAGGGGATTAACGACGCCAATGAAAGAACCTTGCAAATCGTATGCAATATCAAAAATAATAAGCTCTACATACAAATCACCAACAGCTTCGATGGCACGATCATCTTTGTTGACGACATGCCGGTAAGCACAGAGGAAAATCGTGGTCTTGGGACGAAAAGCATTGTAGCGGTAGTACAAAAATACGCCGGTGTGTATTCCTTCACATCCGAAGACAGAGTCTTTAAGGCAAGCATTATTTTGTAATGCCGCCGTCAAACGCTATAGCCTCTTGTGCAAAAAACAATCCAGTATCCTTTACTCTTTCCCAAACATCATCAAACCCTGAATCGGGATAAGGAATTTCGCTGCGATATGGACAGAGCTCAAGGGTAAAGGTCGGAATTTTTAGTGACCGGGTCCAATCCGCAATCCCAGCACCCCAATTACCTGAGGTATGTATTTTCCCTCCTTTTTCATATCCGGTGAGGCTTACAAGTCTATTTGTCATCGGTTCTAATAGATAATTAAAAGAACCGCAGTTTTTATCCGACCAAAAAATATATTCGCCTTGGGTATGATAGGACACGACAATCTTAAAGCTGTTATTTTTAACTAAATCCATGACAGCCATTACTTCAGGTTCGGTCATCGGTTGCGTTCCTTTATAGTTTTGTGAACTTGGAACCTTGGTATCGCTTGATTTTACATCCCAACCTACCGGAAAATTTCGATTGAGGTCTACGCCGTTGATATTCGCCTTCCAACTGGCGTAACCCAATTTCGGATAGAATAGGCGCATTTGCTTAACTTTCTGAGGATTATTTACCGCAGATAACCCGTTTTGCACTAAATTGACCCCGTCCGGATTGACCATGGGCACGATGTAGAGTGTTACATTGTCCAAAAGCGTTTTGACATTATAATTATCGAATGCTTCATCATACGTATAGGCATAGGCGTATTCATCAATCAATTTCATCAGGAAAGAGGTCGTCATATATTCCCTGGCATGCATACTGCCATTCAGAAAGACTTTCTTTTCTCCTTTGCCAAGTTTAAGGAGTAACAGCTCTCTATTCTCTACAGATTGGCCTATAGTTTCTAATTGTACAGCCTCAGGATAAAGTTCTTGAATTTTTGCCGCGTCCTTGCGCATTTGCTCATAGCTATATACTACATAAGGATTGACTACACTACTTTTCTGCCTCAATCCTCTTACTAATTCAGCCGATAAAGCCTGCGTCCCACCGAAGCAGGTGATAGTTGATACTGTTCGGAAATTGGAAAGTTCTTGAATCTGTGCATTAGGGTTGATCAATAATACCGGAGCTTTGGTTTGGGCGGCTAGCATGCCTCCCGTTATACCATCAGGGAATTGGAGACCGGATGCTAAATAAATATTGGAGGCATCCGGAGCAAAATAATTGGCGATCTGACGGGAGGTATCATATCTGTCTTTGCCGGCGAATCGTATGAATTCCGCTTCCGGTTGAATCAGCTTTAACTCCGCTTCCACTTCAGCAGATACTACCACTGTTCCCCCAGTAATATAGAATTGGGAAGGTTTAATCGAGCTTATATATTCTTTAATTGAATCAGGTAGTTGATTGTTCTCACTAAAAAGTATCGGCCAGCCATTGGCTGCAGCAATGCTGGAGATCGATAACGAATCAGGAAAATTTTCACTAGTAGCAATAACAACCGGTGTCCCTATCTGCACACTCAATTCTTTGGCAATCAAATGGTCTGTTTCAATCTTGTTTTCACCGCTGATTCTCGTAATGTTCGCACACCCGATATCCGCTAATTTACTCTCAAAATCTTTTCCTATCTGATCTCTGTCCCCAACAAGGTAGACCATGCCGGCAGTATTTAAGTGTTTGGCAATGAAATCAAAGGCTTCTTTCGTTTGATTGGCGCTGGGCCCTACTAAAAGAAATGCTGCTTTTTTTTGATACGCTAAAACTGCTGCCGGAATAGCATTCGCATAACTATTTCCAGGAACAAGGACAATATTTTCTACGGTATCGCTGCTATATTTTTCAGCAATCGCTTTGGCTGTTTCATACCTATCTGCACCCCAAATCCTTGTGACCTCCGGTGTTTGAGTTAAATTTATCGAGGGGGTGGCTGCAATCGTGCAGGTGTTAAATAGCATAAAACTTGTTACAGCAAGTACAGTAATGAATACCTTAAAACTATTTCTTTTCATCAATACTCCCCTCTCAATAGAATTCTCACAGGCATTGATCGCGTATTTATCAGGCTAAAACTGCTTTTCCTCAGAATCCACGTTAATTTATTTAGATTGAGGAGTGCCTTTTTTCCCCGATTGCTTTTTGTCGCGTTAACGCTCCCGTTTTCATCCGCTTTTTTGTTACTTCGATTTCTTTGTCGAAATATGCGGGGGTGTTACCCATATTGTTGCTACGCCTGACTTGTGGGGTATGCGATTCGATTTCTCTTATCCCTTTTTATTTTGCGAATGGCACCGAAACTCTTTGCCTAATATTCGTGTCTAATTCTGTAGATAAGTCATCAGTCGCACTTAATATTGCGTCTAAGTCAACACCGTGAGCGGACGATGGATCTTTGATCATAGAGTTAAATGTTTGACTGGTAGCATTAACGGCGTTTAATTCTTTTAATGTCAATTCATCTTTATCCCAACCATTTTTCATGGCTAAAGTTACAACCTCATTATAGACCTCTACAAGTTTTATATTTTTGCCCTCAAGCTCCTTTAACTTTCTAAGCTCCTCCATTACAGTTGCATCCTTGGAATCGGCAGGGTTTGTTGTTTCTTGGGAAGTTGCTGGCTTTTCTGGTGCTGGTGAAGTGGTTGTTTCTCCGCCGCACCCAGTAAGCATACCAGCTGTAATGATAAGGATAAGTAGCAGTGGAATAATTTTCTTCATTGTGTTTAACCCCAATATTTTTTATTCGTCATACAACTGACATGGCAATTATAAGCTAAAAAGCTTTCTACATTTCATCACCTGCATGAAATGTATCTTTTTCGTCATGAAATGAACAAACAGGTGACATGACATCACTCAAAGGTATAGGTCTCTCCTGAATTCAAGATATGCCGAAATACAAACGAAATGAAATTAGGAGTTCTTTATAAATATATAAAATATTACCAAAAATAAAATTAGTGTTTGATTAGCGCTTCACAAATATCAAATGTAATAATTTTAATGCTATAATTAAGTGTTATTTTTAAAGAAGGGCAATCTATGCTTGTGCCTTTGGCATAGCCGAAAGGAATAAGACTTATGCTGCGAATTTCCATTTGCGATGACAATAACACCGAATTATTACTAATTAAACAAATCGTAGAGACGTTTAAGGCTTCTCATATTTTTAAATATAATATTAAATGCGACACCTTTTCGAACGGCCTTGATTTGCTTCTGGCAACGGAAAATGGTACAAACTATGATATTTTAATTCTAGATGTTATGATGCCTTTGATGACTGGTATCGAGGTTGCAGCAGAGATTAGGAAAAAAAATAACATTTCTAAAATAGTTTTTTTAACCTCATCACATGAGTTTGCTGTGGATTCTTACAAGGTAGATGCTTTTTATTATCTTTTAAAGCCAATAAAAAAAGAAGGGCTTATTACCATTTTAGAAAAGGCTTGCGCTGATATTGTTGATAAAAGAGAAAAGGGGATCATTGTAAAATGTAAAACGTGTTTAACAAACGTTTTTTTACATAACATTGAATATATCGAAGTTTTAAGGCGAACCTTATTCTTCCACTTAACAAGCGGTGAGGTTTTGGAAAGCCTTGGTACTATGAGCCAGCTCGAAAACGACTTGCTTAGCGATAAACGGTTTATTAAGCCCCACCGCTCTTACATAGTGAATATGGACTATATTCACCGTATTTCAGAAAAAGGTATCATCACCTTTTCAAATAAGCCTGTTCCAATCTCAAGAGAGCTCTATAAGAGTATTAAACAGACGTATATTGATTTTTCGTTTGATGGATGTAATAACATATGATGAAATTGACATTCGTAACGTAATTGGAATGTATCCAGATCGGTGGAAATCAACCGACTATTGCACACACTATTAGCCAAGGTTTCGTATGAACACGGCTCCATCGAAAATATCCCCAATTAAGTATAGATAAAATAAGAGCCTCGTGGGATATAATAATACAAATCCCATAGGGCTCGTTTTTTTGTAATGAATTTTTTATAGAAAGGAGGTGTTGCCCATGACAACAAATGAACAAATACCCAATAGATTAGCTACTGAAAAATCACCCTACTTGCTCCAACACGCTTATAATCCCGTGAATTGGTACCCTTGGAGCGAAGAGGCTTTTCAGACAGCGAAAGCAGAGAATAAGCCTGTTTTCTTATCTATTGGGTATTCGTAGTTTGGTCTTTTACCGACTTGTCACTGGTGTCACGTTATGGAACGGGAATCCTTCGAAGATGAAGAAGTTGCGGCTTTACTTAATCGCGACTTTATCTCCATTAAAGTGGATCGGGAAGAACGCCCGGATGTCGATCATTTGTACATGGCCTTCTGTCAGGCTCTTACTGGTTCAGGTGGTTGGCCCCTAACTATTATGATGACACCCGAGAAAAAGCCTTTTTTTGCTGGGACATACTTCCCAAAAACTGAGCGCTATGGATATAAAGGGATCATGGAACTCTTAGACCAAGTAGGGAGTCTCTGGGCAAGTAACGAAGAAAAATTGCGAGAATCTGCCGATCAATTAGTGGTTGCCATTCAATCGGGGCGTTCATTGCCGAGTAAAACCTCTTCCCCAATTGCAAACGAGCTAAAAGAAACTTCTAATTCCTTTAAGTCCTGGGGAACGGAGGTTATTTCCAAAGCTTATGAAACCTTAGTCCAGAGCTTTGACGAGGGTTACGGAGGATTTGGTCGTGCTCCGAAATTCCCCACCCCTCATACCCTTACCTTCCTTCTTCGTTATGCGATGGACCATCCCCAAGACAAGGCACTAGAAATGGTCCGCAAAACTCTCGAAGGAATGGCTCTTGGTGGAATGTACGACCACATAGGATTTGGTTTTGCCAGGTATAGTACGGACGAAAAATGGTTAGTCCCTCACTTCGAGAAAATGCTCTACGATAATGCCTTGTTAGCTTTAGCGTACTTGGAAAACTATCAAGTCTCGCATTTAGAAAAAGATGCTCAGATAGCACAAGCAATTTTCACCTATGTCCTAAGAGACATGACGTCCTCTGAGGGCGGTTTCTATTCCGCTGAAGACGCTGACGCTGAAGGGGAAGAAGGGAAATTCCACGTTTGGACTCCCGAAGAGGTTGAAGCCGTATTGGACAAAGAGACGGCCCTTAAGTATTGTGCTGTTTATGACATCACCTCACAAGGTAACTTTGAAGGAAAAAATATACCCAACCTTTTAATGGGATCTATTAAGAAAGCTGCTCACGATAACGCCCTGAAAGAGGATGAGATTATAAAATCTCTGGAAGGCGCACGTCAAACTCTCTTTGCCACTCGAGAAAAACGGATACACCCTCATAAGGACGATAAAATATTAACCTCCTGGAACGGTTTGATGATTGCCGCCTTGGCAAAAGGAGCCCAGGTTTTCGGAAACAGGTCTTATTTCGAAGCCGCTGAAAAAGCTGCAAACTTTATTCTTACTCATCTTCAACGTGGTGATGGACGCCTCAAGGCCCGTTACCGAGAGGGCGATTCAGCCTATCTCGGCTACCTAGATGATTATGCTTTCTTCATCTGGGGTCTGCTTGAACTATATTCTGCAAGTGGTAATCCTCAATTCCTCAAAACCGCACTTCAACTTCAAGAGGACCAAGATCGCCTGTTTTGGGATGAAAAAAGCGGAGGATACTATTTAACTGGTTCAGATGCCGAAGAACTACTTTTCCGTCCTAAGGAAAGCTATGACGGAGCTGTTCCCTCTGGCAACTCAATCACTGCACTCAACCTTCTTCGGCTAGGTCGACTGACTGGTGATGAACGTTGGGAGCATAAGGCAGAACAACAACTGCTTGATTTTAGAACGGTTCTTGAAGAACATCCCTCAGGATATACAGCGTTTCTACAAGCACTACAATTCGCCCTTCATCCTACTCAGGAATTAATATTAGCGGGTCCCCTGGACTCAGACGATCTAGTTGAGATGCGCCAAGCTTTCTTTTCCACATTCCGCCCCTATGCTTCGGTTCTATACCAGGAAGGAACGCTTGGAGAAATAGTCCCTTGGATCCGTGATTACCCTCTTGACCCAAGCCAAATAACCGCTTATTTGTGTGAAAACTTCTCTTGCCAGCGGCCAGTACATCAAATAGAGGACTTTAAAGATCTTCTGTAGGAGCAATTCATGAATTTCCCCTCCAATACACTTGCAACTTTCACCTACTCTGTTGGTTAATGTCATCCTGAGCGTTAGCGAAGGATCTAGATCCTTCAGTCGTTCCTCCTTCAGGATGACACATCACTCGAGATGGATTCGTAGCAATGACAAAAGCATACTGGATCTTTCATTCATCCGTGGTGCCTCGAAGCGGCATGGGGGTCTACACTGAAAGAGCCTTAGGTTTACTTCACTTTATAGAAGTAAACCTAAAGCTCATAATTTTCTCATTTTTACTACTTCTTTGGTTTCAGCGATTATCGACGGAAACAATCATTAGCGACGGACACTCTGCTAGATTATAATCAATTGGGCAGGCCAGTTCCCGTTCATCCTCGTAAAACACCCTAACGAAGGGGCGATTAGGAAACGAAGGATTTTGTTTTACAACGTTTCCTCTTTGTCCATTGCTTAGAAGTATACCGGAACCAGAGGGGTAGACGGCGATATGTTTCTTAAATATTTCTAAGGTTCTTGGACAGAAATGAGAATTCGATTGAGATATGATATATTCAAAGGCCTCATTGGGCTCAATGGCTTTGCGATAAACTCGTTTGCTGGTAAGGGCTTCGTACACATCGGCAACTGACGTAATCCTACCATATTCGTGAATTTCGCTTCCTTTAAGACCCCTTGGATAACCTGAACCATCCCATTTTTCTTGGTGTTGAAAGGCTACATGAGTGGACAGTAGACTGAAATCATTATTTTTGCGCAGGATTTCAAATCCCTTGACCGTATGTCGCTTGATCTCCTCAAATTCTTCCACTGTAAGTGGTGTCTTCTTATTTAAAATCGATTCTGGAATTAATATTTTCCCAATATCATGCATGAGTATGCCCATGCCAAGTTCAAGTAGTTTCCGCTCAGAATAACCTGAAGCGATACCTAGTACAAGTCCGATAATCGATGTATTAATGGAGTGGTGAAATGTATAATTATCATATCCCTGAATCTCAGTCAAATTCCCTAGAATGTCTGAACTAGCCAACAAATCATTAACCATTTTCTGAATGGCTGCTCGCACGTCGTCCACCACTAGAGAACCTTCCATACCACTCTCAATATAACTGCTAACATGTTTAATTGTTTTATAGGCAACTTCACGTGTTTGCCCAGTTATAGACTTACCAAATTCAACATCATCCAGTCGATCATCCTGAATAAATAAAACATCATAACCCATATCTTTTAGACGTTCAATATAGGAGGCAGTTACACGAACTCCTGATTGCAATAAAACACTACCTGAAGGACTAATC
Organism: Desulfosporosinus sp.; assembly: GCF_014237355.1. Classification (NCBI taxonomy): domain Bacteria; kingdom Bacillati; phylum Bacillota; class Clostridia; order Eubacteriales; family Desulfitobacteriaceae; genus Desulfosporosinus; species Desulfosporosinus sp. Next base: position 123,964 of record NZ_JABZFS010000050.1, on the reverse strand, counting down.
ACAGGACGTGCTAAGACTGATCCTTCCCTGATATAACGAGTATTTACCAAGCGCATGAATCTTCACCCTATCCATCTGCGTCATTTCTCTAATCGATTTAATTCGTCAAAATACCGTAAAAACCTTTAATTGTTTAGGTATTTTAAATAAATTTTTCCCTTTAGTCCTACTTGATTAGAAATACCGACATACCATTATCATTTAATATTGTTTATTAATTATAATATTATACTAATAGGTAATAGTTTTCAATACATCTCAGGAAGTATATTAACAATTTTCTGAAGTTGCTACAGAAAAAAAAATGCCATCTTAGCTAAATAATAAGCTAAGATGACACTTTCCATAAAATATACTAACTGTCAGTTCCATTTTTAACCTACCCTTACAAAACGACCTTCGTCAATCGAAAATGCTCTACATCTACCAGCCCTAAGTCTGTCAGTTTCAAGAGGGGAATTACCGGCAGGGAAAGAAAGGCTAGAGTCATAAACGGATCAACCTTTTCACTAATTCCAAGGCAAAGTGCCTTCTCATGCATTTCGGTTAGACTTTGTGCAACTGTTTCAGCATCCTGATCCGTCATAAGACCTGCAATTGGCAAAGGAAGCTTGCCTATTACCTGAGTACCATCAACAAGGCAAAGCCCGCCCTCCATCTCATTACAGGTCATAATTGCCAAGTTCATCTCTTCGTCACTCATTCCTACGACAACTAAGTTATGCGAATCATGAGCTATTGTTGAAGCTATGGCTCCTTTTTTCAATTCCAATCCTTCGACAAATCCGAGACCTACGTTACCTGTTTTGTGATGTCGTTCAATCACAGCAATCTTCGCAATTCTCTGAGCCGGATCTGGATAAACAAGACCATTACGGACCGGCAGTTCACGGATCAAGGCAGACGTCACCAGCGAATGCTCTTGGACTCCGATAACCCGAACCTGGGCTTGATTCGACTTTGACTCGCTATTTGTAAAAACCCTCAGCTTATCTGAGGACCACTTACCAAGATGAACACTTTTCGTAAGTCCTGCGACATTATAGCGTGAAAATCGTGGACGCTCATTGCCTTCACTTTGTTTTATTCCACGCCAAAATACTTCCAGGATCTCAAAGGTGTTAAGATCCTCCAAAACAACGAAGTCAGCCTGATATCCAGGAGCCACAGCCCCTAAATGCTTAAGTCCAATGGCACGAGCCGCATTAATCGTGGCCATTTGAATGACCTGCACAGGATCCATGCCTGCCTTGATTGACAAACGAACAAGATGATCAATGCTTCCTTCGTGAATAAGGTCCCTCGGATGACGGTCATCCGTTACAAGAAGACATTGCCCTGAGTTTTGAGAGGTGACCACTGGCAATAGATCTATGAGGTTTTTAGCAGCGCTGCCCTCGCGAAGCATAACATGAAAACCACGTCTTAGACGCTCTCTAGCCTCTTCAACAGTGGAACATTCATGCTCCGTGTGTATTCCCGCTAGATAATAGGCATTTAAATCCTGCGGAGATATTCCTGGAGCATGCCCATCAAAAAAGGGAACCGGCAGTTTCAACTTGTCTACCATATCGGGATTAGCTTGGATCACACCTAGATAATCCATAACCTCCCCTAAACCTATCACTCTGGGATGACCAACGAATTGTAACAAATCCTTCGCTTCAAGACGAGCCCCTGAGGTCTCCAGTTCTGTAGCTGGAACGCAAGAAGGAAGGGCAACAAACGTATTGAAGGGTAACCTGTCAACACTATCAAGAATATATTGAATTCCTTTGATCCCCGTAACATTAGCAATTTCATGGGGATCTACAACAGCAGTGGTAACTCCATGGGAAAGAAGAAGGGAACAGAATTCTTCCGGACAAAGATGCGAGCTTTCGATATGAACATGTCCGTCAATCAGACCAGGAACAACATATTTGCCGGATAAATCAAGTTCATTCTCTGCTTTCTCGAACTTGCCAATACCGACAAAAACACCTTCATGTACTCCAATATCCGTTTCATGAATTTCTCCAGAAAAGACATTAACTAACTTAGCTCGTCGCAGAACCAAGTCAATCTTAACAAGCCCCCGGGCCTCATCCATCGTTTGCTTATAGTTCGACATTTCCATCACTCCATCCAAACAGATATCTTGGTTAGCGCCCGCACACGCAGACACTGTCTTCGCACTAATTAGCTTTCTTGCAGGATGTGGGCGAAGCTGCCCGACCTTCATCATCTGCTGGTGCCGCTTCAGGGGCATACACCAGGAAAACGAACCTAACGGTTCGTTTTCCTGGCGCTGCGATATTGAATACCGCGTCAGCATTCTTATATCAGTCCAACCCGCTGCATAACCCTATTTAAACTCTTTGTCGAACTTATCTTAAGCTTTGGAACATCAATCGTTAACAGTTGGCGATCTTTCATGACTATTTGGCCGTCTACCATTGTTAACCGGACATCCGAAGAAACTGCTTGATATACTAATTGTGAGTAAACATCAACATGCTCATTAGGCCAAGTATGCAACCCCTGCAAGCTAACCACTGCCAAATCTGCTTTTTTTCCGACTTCTAAGCTTCCTAGATCATGTTCATGACCAATGGCCCGAGCACCACCTAGGGTCGCCATCTCAAAAACCTCTCGTGCAGGCATGGCCGTTGGGCCATGTAGGGGTTTCTGAATCAATGCTGCGTGACGCATCTCTCGAAATCCGTCTAAATTGTTGTTGCAAGGTGCTCCATCTGCGCTCAAGGAAACCTCTGCCCCGCGTTTCATAAGCTCTGGAATCGGTGCAATCCCCGAGGCTAGCTTCAGATTCGAAGAAGGGCAATGTGAAATTCGAGTCTTAGTCTGGACCAGAATTTCCTTTTCTGCCTCATCCAGCCAGATGCAATGCGCTAATATTAGTTTTGGCCCGGTTAAACCGACTTTATCCAAGTAAACGATGTTGCGCATCCCTCGCGTGCTCTCGACAACCTGTATTTCCGAGCGATTTTCAGAAGCATGTGTATGCACAAAGGCATTTTTTTCTTTTGCGAGTCGGGAAACTTCCTTTAATAATGTATCGGTGCAGGAAATAACGAAACGAGGTGTAAAAGCAACTTCGAGCCGCCCATTTCCTTTGCCGTTGTATTTCTCAAATAAATCGACGCTTTCTTGCAAAGAAACATCCGTCTTCTCTTGTAAAGAAGGAGGAAGATCTCCGTTGCAATCATCCATCATAACCTTTCCACTCAAAGCTCTCAAGCCGGTAGAAAGAATAGCTTCGAAGGCATGTTCTGTATGATGCACAGTTTCCATGTCCACAATCGTCGTGGTCCCTCCAAGGAACAACTCTCCAATACCTAATAATGCTGAATCATACAAGGATTCTGGATCATGTCCGCCTTCCAAAGGCCAAACTCTTAGCCTAAGCCAATCTAAAAGCTCTAAATCGTCTGCCTGACCCCTAAATAATGTTTGGCACAAATGAATATGAGTCTGAATTAAGCCGGGAATTATTAGATCCCCATTAAGCTCTATTACCTGATCTGCAGGTTGTTCGATGACACCACCAACGGCCACGATTTGAGATCCATCTACAAGCAGGTCTCCCATAATAATCTCACGCGCGGCATTCATTGATACAATAGTGGCATTTTTAAAGAGAATACGCATCCTATTTCATCCTTTCCCTTCTTGCTAAAGGCGCTCTCGCCAAACGAAAAACGTCTAGCATTAGGTAAACCTAGGCAACCCTATCCTACTTTGACCTTTAATTTTTGGTAGCTCCTAGATCAGATCAACTATACTTTATCTCAGGGAGAAAATCCACCACAGTTTTCCAGTTATGGAGAGATGTGACCACCACATCTCTCCGGGCCATTTTAAGGTTAGATTAATGTCCTCCGATAATAAAGTGAATGATAAAGAGAACCGTGAAAACGTACATAACTAAATTATTTTCCTTATGCTTGCCACTCACAAGTTTAATTAAGGTGTAAGACATAAATCCGAATGCAATACCTTGAGCTATGGAGAAGGTTAACGGCATCATAACGATCGTCATGAAGGCAGGTAAAGCTTCAGTAAAGTCGTCAAAGTTAATGTGAACAACTTCCGCCATCATCAAGACACCCACTAATATCAAAATAGGTGCAGTTGCTTGACCAGGAATCAGTCCTACCAGAGGAGCAAAAATTAGCGAGACTAAGAAGAGACCTGCAACCGTAACAGCAGTGAGTCCACTTTTACCACCTTCAGCTGCGCCGGCGGCACTTTCAATATATGACGTTACGGTTGGAGTTCCCACGATAGATCCGAAAGTCGTTCCCACCGAATCTGCCATTAAGGCTTTTCCAGCACGAGGTAAATTTCCGTTTTCGTCTAAAAGACCTGCTTTACGCGTTACTCCAAGTAAGGTGCCGATATTGTCAAACAAGTCTACCAGGGTAAAGGCAAAGAGAATCGAAATAAATCCATAACTTAGAGCTCCCAAAATATCAAGTTCGAAGGCTACCGGTGCAACAGCAGCAAATGGATTAGTAAGGGAGATAAAACTCGATATTCCAGTTGGATACGGAGAAACACCCATGATCATGCTCAATAACGTCGTAGCAATGATCCCAATCAACAAACCGCCTTTAACTTTCCTTGATATCAGCGCACCCGTAAAGATGAGACCGAAGACAGTAACAAGAACGCCAGGTGACTTCATATTTCCCAGTTTAACAAACGTGGCTTGATCAGCAACAATTAGGCCACCATTTTTAAGTCCAATAAAAGCAATAAATAAGCCTATACCTACCCCAATAGAAATTCGTAAAACCGGAGGTACGCCCTCAATAATCCACTCTCGAATTTTCGTGACCGTCATAATGAAAAAGACGATACCTGAAATGAAAACTGCTCCGAGTGCTGTTTGCCAACTAAGTCCCATACCTAGAACAACAGTATACGTAAAGAAGGCATTAAGCCCCATTCCAGGTGCTAAGGCGATAGGATAGTTGGCGTACAACCCCATAATCAGGGTACCAAATGCTGCTGCCATGGCGGTAGCGGCAAAAGTCGCACTAATAGGCATTCCGGCATCTTGTAATATTAAGGGGTTTACAAATAAAATATATGCCATCGTAACAAACGTGGTTAACCCCGCAATAATTTCCGTTCGAACATTTGTCCCTAATTCGTTTAGTTTAAAATACTTTTCTAAGAAGCCTTCTGGGTTCCCTGATGAATTTTTAACGGTTGACATGAACAGCCCTCCCATTAATTACAGTCCCTAATGTTAATTTCATTTCTACTTTGTAGTTTAAGCTAAACTTATTGATTTTATTAACTTTGTTGTTTCTCCTAAATTACTGCATTGCTAATTCATGATTGCATCACAAAATAAACACCTGAATACAAATAATAACTCAATTTCAGCTTCTGGATGCTAACTTTCTCCCCCCCTCTTTTTCTCTGCCAACGCTTGCAATATCTTTTCTGGCGTCGCTGGTAAAGACGTAATCCTTACTCCCACAGCATCATCAATTGCATTGATAATTGCCGCAACGGTTGGAAGCATTGCTGGTTCGCCCAGTCCCTTCGCACCAAACGGACCGGTACACTCTGCATCTTCCACATACAAAGCTTCTATATTAGGCACATCTAAGGCCGTGGGAATCAAATAACTAGAAAGGGCGGGATTTTTAATTTTGCCCTCGTGTAATTCTAGTTCCTCTAGCAAAGCAAATCCTATGCCTTGAGTCACTCCGCCCGCAATTTGTCCTTCAACTTGAGTCGGATTTAAGGCCTTTCCTACATCATGAACTGCAACTACTTTAAGAACACGAACCATACCCGTTTCTGTATCAACTTCAACTTCAGCAGACTGACAGCCAAAGGCATAAGGCCAGTAAGGCGCTCCTTGTCCGGTTTCCGGGTCTACAGGCGTTGAACGCGCTGTCGAGCTTTCTGCACTAATAAAACGTTCCCCCGCTAAGCGAGCTTGGAACACCATATCTGCTAAAGGCATCTGGCGAGAAGGATCCCCTTTGACCCCTATAGAACCGTTCTTTAACTCAATTCCTTCTGTCGTCGGACAGGAAAACTTGTGAGCCGCATAATCCAACAGCGAAGATTTTGCTTGGCGAACGGCTTTCAATACTGCATTTCCCGTATTATAGGTTTGCCTTGTTGCCGCCGTTGTCCCTGAATCCGGCGTGGCATCCGTATCACCAGAATAAACACAGATATCCTGAGACTCCAGTCCAAGTTCTTCCGCGACAATTTGAGCAAAGATCGAGTTACTCCCTTGTCCAACATCAACGGCCCCGGTCAGCACCGTGGCTGAACCGTCATCGTGAATCTCTATAAAGGCGCTTGAGACATCTGGGAATCCGTTCCCGTAACCTGTGCCATACCAAGAACAACCTAATCCAATTCCCCTCTTTTTCACTGGGAGTCCCCCCCTCTCTCGAGATAAGGTGCGATTTTTGCCAGACACTGATCGAGTGGAACGCTACCCGTCAGTACTTGACCAGTGGCCGTTGTACTTCCCACCTTAAAATGATTGCGTAAGCGAATTTCTAACGGCGAAATCCCAATCTCCCTGGCAAGGAGATCCATTTGACTTTCATAAGCCAGGACAGTTTGAGCTGCACCAAAGCCTCGCATAGCTCCGGCATAGGGATTGTTGGTAAACACTGCGTAGCTATCAATTGAAACATTAGGAATGACATACGGGCCGCTTGCATGGACCGCCGATTTGCGCAAAACGTTGATACTCCACGAAGCATAAGCTCCTGCATCACCAATGATCTTGGCTTCTAAAGCCACTAACTTGCCATCCTTTGTTGCACCAGTCTTATAATGCATCTTCATGGGGTGACGTTTGGAATGGGAATAAAAAGATTCTTCCCGAGTATTTTCCATTTTTACAGGTCGGAGTGTATTCCTGGCCATAAGGGCCGCGATAATCTGCAGTGAAATATCTTCTCGTCCCCCAAAAGCTCCTCCCACGGCTAAGGTTTTGACTTGAACTTGACTGAAGCGAAGCCCTAAAGCATGGGCAATTTCACCCCGATCATAGTGAGCGTATTGGGTAGCTGTTTGCACTACCATGTGTCCGCGTTCATCCACATAAGCCAACACCGCCTCGGGTTGCAAAAAGGCATGGTCCACATGTTGAGTGCTGTATTCTTTCTCAATGACTATATCTGCCTTAGCCCAACCCTCTTCCATGTTTCCACGTCGGATCGGCATGTGATAAAGAACATTAGTTGGACGAAGGTTTGGATGTAGAGGGAGTACAGCAGGCGTCATAGCCTCTTCTGGGTCAAAAACTGCAGGCAGAACCTCGTATTCTACGACTACAAGCTTTGCAGCAGCGCGAGCAATTTCCTCTGTTTCCGCTCCGACTACCGCCACCGGGTCTCCAACCATGCGTACATATTCAGCGAGAACTGGCTGATCGCGAAAGAGCACTCCATGGGAATTATTAGGAACATCCTTGGCTGTCAAAACTGTCACAACACCCTCAAGGCTCATGGCCTTCTCGGAGTTAATACCTAAAACTTTGGCATGAGGATGGGGACTACGAATAACCACTGCATAGATCTGGCCTGGGAGATTTACGTCCGCAGGGAACTTAGTTTGCCCAAAGACTTTTCCCCATGCATCTTCTCTGACAACTCGCGAACCTATTACTGAAGATTTCATTTTGCCCCCTCCTCAGCAGCGATTTTCACAGCGCGCAGAATTTTGTCATATCCGGTACATCGACAAAGGTTCCCGGACATAGCAATTCCTATTTCCGTTTCACTAGGCTTTAAATTCCTATCCAGTAAATTTTTTGCAGATAAAACCATCCCAGGGGTACAGAATCCACATTGGACGGCTCCGACTTCAACAAAGGCCTTCTGAACTGGATGAGGGGAGCGCCGATTTCCTACTCCCTCTATCGTAGTAATAACACTTCCATTAGCTTGAGCAGCAAGAACAAGGCAGGAGTTCACAGTTTTACCGTCCATAATCACGGTGCAGGCTCCGCACTCACCTTCACCGCATCCTTCTTTTGTTCCAAGTAGTCCTAGACGGTTGCGTAAAGCATCAATGAGACGTTCACTCGGTTCAACGTTCAAGGTATAAGGCTTTTCATTAACCACAAGATTAATCTCTATCATGCTTGTATCCCTCCCTCTGTGATGATGGATTCTAAAGCTTCACGAAAGACTCCAGAAACCGCTACTCTTTTATAGGGCGCAGATGCCCGAGTTCCCAAAGCTTCTCGGACAATCCGTTGAACTTCTAAAACTCCTTTTTCTAACCATTCCTGATTTAATTCTTGACCACTTAAGACCTGGCTAAGAGATTCACTAAGGAAAGCACGTCTGCCAACTGCCCCTAGAGCTACACGAACATTCTCAACCTTATTTTCATTAACTTCCAAAGCCACAGCAACGCTCAGACGCGCAATGGCTAAGGCTCTGCGTCGACCTAGTTTAGCAAACCCACTTTTCAGTTCCTTTAATGGAATACGAAATCCACGAATAAGAGTTTCCTGCCCAAGAAGTGGAGTACGTCCCAAAAGAGTCGCTAAAGGAACGATCTCCTCTTTCTCGGCGGACATTAAATGAACCTCAGCCCCCAACGCTAGGAGGGGTGGTAAGCCATCCGCAGCTGGTGAACAGTTACCTAAGTTACCGCCCAAAGTTGCCTGATTACGAATTTGTGGAGAGCCCATAGTCTGACAGGCCTGCCAAAGAGCATAGGCGTTCCGAAGAACCAGTTCACTCTTTCCTAAATCTGCAAACGTAGCCATGCTCCCGATGTTCAAAAATCCGTCGGTAATTTTGATCTCACGAAGAACTGATACTTTGCCTAAATCAATGATTCCGGAAGGCTGTACTTTACCTGTACGCATGTGAAGCACGAGATCAGTTCCCCCAGCTAAGAAAGTAGCCTCTGCTGTTTGAGCGATTTCTAGAGCATCTTCCACGCTGTGCGGTTGAAAATACTTCATTTTCTCACCTCATTTATAAATTTGAAGACACGAAAAAGCAACCTCTATTACAAGACTCTATGGCCATCCCTGGCTCATAGAGAAGCAATTAAGGTTGCTTCGTAGAAACCCTCGAACCAATTATCGAGGTTATATGAGTAAAGAAACATTATTTAATTAATTCTGGATTCTCGGATCAGTCAACACTTCTCAGTATGATAAGAATAAGGATTAAGAATCAGGAACAATTCTTTATGTTATAAAATTCGATATTAATCTAAAATATCCTTCTTTAAAGGTTCAAATAATTATTTACTATGTATCCACTATTTACCTATAAACATTATAAATCTCCAACTCACAAGAACACTTTCTTGATTCCCCGAGAACTGCAACTATAACTATTCTAATACAAAAAACAACCCTATCTCAACTCTAATAACCATGTCCGGCACATAGAGAAGCAATTACGGTTGCCTCGCAGAAAGCTTTATTCTATTATCAAGAATTTATTAGTGACTAAGCATTATGTAATCCATAGTTTGAATCTACTTTTTACTTCGATATGCCTGACTCTCTCTCGTCCGTTAGTTATACACTACAGCTAGAAAGATAGGATTCTACCACGATCTTGTTTTCTCGAAGTTCTGCACTGGAACCTTCCAGAAAGATCCCTCCCTTTTGCAAGGCATACCCTCGTTCTACAATTGACAAAGCTTTTAAAGCATTTTGTTCAACTAAAAGAATGGCCAGATTCTTTTCTCTTTTAATCCTTTCAATAACAGTATAAACTTCATGAACCAAAGCAGGAGCAAGACCCAGGGAAGGTTCATCTAGCAATAACACTTGCGGATCAGCTAAAAGCGCTCTCCCAATCCCCAGCATCTTCCGTTCACCACCACTCAGGGTACCTGCATTCCGCCGGAACCTCTCTTTTAGTTTAGGAAAGATTGTTAAGACTTCTTCCATTCTGTGGTTGATTTTTTTCTTATCTTTTTCGTAATAAGCCCCCATCAGCAGATTATTTTCTACAGTAAGTTTGGGGAATAATCCTTCCCGCTCCGGTACAATAGCGATTCCTGCCTGAATTACTTTATGTGAAGGCAGAAGATCAAGCCTTTGACCATTAAAATAGACCTCTCCCTTAATAGGCTTAACCATACTGATAATAGTTTTTAACACAGTTGTCTTTCCGGCCCCGTTAGCCCCTAATAAACAGACCGCTTCACCTTTCTCAACCTTAATACTTACCTCCATTAACATAGGAATCTGACCATATTTTGTACTGATATTGCAAAGTTCTAGCATGATCTTATCCTCCTAGATAAGCAGTTTGCACCTGCTCGTTCTTACAAATTTCTTGATAGGTGTCGTCGGCGATTTTCTTGCCAGCATTTAAAACAACAACCCTATTACAAATGCTCGAGATAACGTTCATATCGTGTTCGATAATGATCATACATATCTGCTGGTCGCCCTGGCGAATCTTTCCGATATCGTTGATGATTTGGGTTGTTTCTTCAGAGTTTAGCCCAGCTGTTGGCTCGTCAAGCAATAATAACCTGGGGTTACCAACGATTGCCCTAGCAATTTCAATTCTGCGCCGATCGATAAGGGCTATACTAGTAATGGGATCATAGGCTTTGTCAACTAAATCTGGATTGAAATGCTCAAGCAATTGCAAACATTTCTCAATATTTTGTCTAAGTTCTTTTCTGCATTGCTTCGGTTGAAGAATAGCTTGCCACCAAGTGGATTTCTTCTTACTGTAAAGACCAAGGAGCATATTATCAATAATACTAAGGTTTAGGCAAAGCCGATTAGTCTGGAAAGTGCGGGCTATACCTTTACCCCGAATAACATGGGCTCCCGATCCAGTAATATCTTCTTGTTGAAAGATGATTTTGCCGCTGGTTGGCCGATAAATTCCGCTTACCAGATTTAAAAAGGTCGTTTTACCCGAACCATTGGGGCCTAATAATCCTACTACCTCATCAGCAATTGCAAAATCTACTTCATCGACAGCCTTTAGTCCTCCAAAATTTATTGTAAGAGACTCTGTCTGCATAACTTTCATGGCCTTAATTGCCCCCCATTCATCCGTTAGAAATTAGGTTCTATCTTGCTGTCTCTTAATTTACCGTACTTTCTAATTCGCTTTGGCAGCAAACCTTGGGAACGGGCTAACAAAATAATGATTAAGATTAAGCTGTACATTAACATCCGGTAGTCAGCGAAATCGCGAAGTTTCTCATCAACTATGGTCAGCAGCATTGCTCCAAGGACAACGCCAAGTACATTGTCCATTCCTCCCAATAAAACCATGCAGATGAAGATGAGGGATATGGAAAAGTCAAAATTCTCCACACCAATAAAACTCGTATAATGTCCATATAAGGCGCCTGCTAGGCCGGCGAAAGCTGCTCCCAAAGCAAAAGCCAATAGTTTAATCTTAGTCTGATTAATTCCTTGGGTAACAGCCACAATTTCATCTTGTTCGATGGCATTCCAAGCTAAACCCACATGGGAATTATACAAACGTCCCGCTACCAAAACTGCCAAACCAAGAATGGCGAAAACCAAGTAGTAGTAATTTGCTTGATAAGGTAATTTCATACCGAATAACACGACAGATGTCTTGAAGGAAAACCCTGCGATATTGTAAGCAGGTATACCTGGAACACCATTGGGGCCGCCTAGCCAACTTGTATTAATGATCATCAGAGTAAATATGACCTGCAAAGCCATGGTAACAAGAGAAAGGTAATAACCGCGTGTTTTTAAAGCCGGGATACCAAAGAGCAGCCCCAGAAAAGCAGCCGCTGCCAATCCACTTACTGTACCCAGCCAGGGTGAAATGCTAAACTTCGTAACTAAGAGAGCTGAAGTATAGGCACCCGTTCCAAAAAACGCTGCAGTTGCAAAGTTTACCATTCCAGTACTACCCATCTGAAAGTTAAGCCCCAGAGCCACGACACTGTAGATTCCCCCCATGACAACAATATGGAGCAAATAATTGTTGCCCTTTAATAAAAATGGGAGGGTCAGGACAAACATGATCAACACGGCTATACCCAAAATCCTGTGTTCTCCAAAGGCTGTGTGAATTGCTTCAGCTTTGCCCATATATTCACCAAATACAATTAAGGCTAAACCTAAGCCTATGACAGTCAAGGCAACAAATAAGGATCCCACCAAGGCAAAATATAAAAACACACAAGCTAAGACACTAACGAGCAGTGTAACCAGACTATTTTTTGAAGCAAAAGCAGCTCTCTGCACTTGTTAACCTCCTCCTCTGGGGCATACTAGACCTTTTCGACTGTTTTTTCTCCAAGAATTCCTTCAGGCTTAAATAATATAAAAACGATGACCATCAAAAATCCGGCAACACCGGAATAGGCTGAGCCTCCGGGAATATAAGCGGTAACAAAAACTTCGATAAAGGCAATGAGCATGCCTCCAGCTATTCCGCCGAACATACTGCCTAGACCACCTACCACAGCAGCACTGAATCCTTTTAATCCATACATTGAGCCCATGTCAAAACGCACAACTTCAGAATAGGATGCTACCAGGAAACCACTGACCCCTAGTAAAAATCCCCCAATCAAGAAGGTCACCAAAATACTTAGCCGCCAGTTAAGCCCTACCATCATGGCCGCTTCTCTATTCTGAGACACAGCTTGAATAGATAAACCAATTTTAGTTTTATTGACAAACCAATAGAGCAGTGCCACTAGGAATACTGTGGCCAGAATAATAATAACATTTCGCCAGGATATCATAAGGCTGGAAGAAATTGTTCCACTAGGGAGCATCTGAGGAAAAGCCTGGGGATTTCTTCCTTGAGGATAGAAAATACCAATCAGTTCTCGAAGGACAATACCGGAAGCTATGGTACTGAGAAGGGGCATCAGCGGACTCTTCCCTTCAAAGGGTTTAATCACTAGACGATACATCAGCAACATGAGTAAGGCAGTGATCATTGCCCCCACGAAAACAATTACCACTGAAGAAACAGCGTGAGGGAGTATAGAGTCCAGAACAGGAAGCATTTGAGTTCCCATGAGCACCAAAATGCTAAATGCAGCAACAATCGCTACGTCTCCTGCTGAAAATACAACTATATCCATAACTCCAAAGAATAGGGAGAAGCCAATGGCAATCAATGAATAGGTAGAACCCAGCATTATTGCATTGATAACCTGAGATAAGAGAAGTGACAAAAGCCCCAACCTCCTTTTTGTTTAGTCTTGTTCACTAAGGGTACCCGGGTTAACACTTTGACATTTTGCTTCCGACTTAATTGCCTTAACGATTGCTGCATAACCAGTACAGCGACAAAGATTGCCCCTCAGATACTCGCGAATTTCCTCCTCATTAGGATTAGGATTTTCCTTAAGTAAGGCCTCACCAGCCAACAACATCCCCGGGGTACAAAAGCCGCATTGTACAGCGCCATGCTCAATGAAGGACTCCTGAAGGGGATGCAGTTGAACAGGATCACCCATCCCTTCTATAGTTGTAATCTCTTGACCGTCAACCGTTACAGCTAAAATAAGGCAAGCCAAGGCGGTTTGGCCATCTAAGAGCACTGTACAAGCTCCGCATTCTCCGATACCACAACCGTACTTGGTACCCATGAGGTTTAAATCATTGCGCAAAACATTGAGAAGGAGATCATTCGGCTTAACGAACAATTCTCGTACCCTACCATTAATAGTGATTTTAATTAACCTTTTCTCCATTACAGCTCACCTCCAGCCCGCTGCCATGCTGACCGTATACCCTCTTCCAGGATCACTTTACTTACTTGTTGACGATAGCTATTCGTTGACCGTTTGTCGGTAATCGGTTTGATTAGGCCAGCCGCGGCCTTGGCAGCTTTGACTATTAACTCATCGCTCATTTCTTCACCCTTAAGGATTTCTTCTGCCTCAGGTATTCTAATGGGTGTAGGCGCTACCGAGCCGAAGGCAATCCTACAATTGCCGATAATCTTGCCGGTGCGATTTAAACAGACTGCAACATTAATTTTGGCGATATCAGCTGATACCCTCCCCAATTTAAGAAAGCTGCTGCCAACTTGGTCTCCTAAATCAGGCAGGCAAATTTCTGTTAGCAGTTCATCACTCTCCAAAACCGTTTGACTAGGTCCTACAAAAAATTCTTCGACCGGAACAATTCGATCTCCCCGTATACTGGATAATTTCAGAGTTGCGCCATAGACCAGCAGTGGGGATGCAGTATCTGCAGCCGGTGACCCATTACAGAGGTTTCCGCCAATAGTCGCCATATTTTTTACTGAGGTAGCTGCCATTGAACGAACCGCTTCAAACAAAGCACTGTAATAGGCCTTGACCTGCTCATTCTTTTCAATGCTCCTTAAGCTGATCATGGGCCCGATCCTCAAGGTTTTCTTGTCTGAGATAAGATAATTCAGGGCTTCAATCTTCTTAACAAAAATAAGGTATTGGCATTGGAGCAGCCCACTTTTCATTTTTATCAATAAGTCAGTCCCCCCTGCAAGAATTTTAGCCTTGCCATTATACTTCGACAGACAGTTTAAAGCTTCCGCAAGGGTTGGACATTCCAGATATTCAAATTCTGACGCCAAGATTTTTGTATTAGTTTTCAACGGAGGTACCTCCTTCCAGGGCCTGCAGGATTCTTTCCGGTGTAATTGGAGTATGGTAAAATCTAATACCTATTGCATTGTAAATAGCATTAGCATAAGCTGCGGCCACGGAATTCAGCGCTGCCTCACCAATTCCTTTAGCCCCGAAAGGCCCGGTAGGCTCATAGGTATGGGCAAAATACACTTCAATATTATCCATTAAAGGCATCTCGCAGCTGGTGGGAATCTTATTATCCGTGATGAAGCCTCCACATAACAGCTTACCTGTTTCCAAATCATTTTCCGTACTTTCATAGGCAGCATATCCCAGCCCTCTGGATAAAGAGCCAATTAACTGGCCTTCCAGCATATCCGGATTAATAGGGGTTCCGGAATCCGCAAGCAGTATAGCCCTCGGAACCTTAACGATTCCTGTCCAGGTATCAACCTCCACCTCAATAAAATGAGCGACGAAACAAGGTGGGCAGTTTCTCTGCCTATAACTGTCCGAAACTGCTATGGTACCCCAACTATAAATTTGAGCAAGCTTGGCAACTTCACCAATGCTTATTTGTTTTTGTTTAAATCTCTTAACATGAATTATGGTTTTCTTTTCTTCCGGTTCATAACTCAAGTCCAAATCGTCAGGATTTTCCTCCAAAATCCGGGAGGCAAACTCTAAGAGCTTAGTCTTGACTTGTTTTGCCACGTGCAATGCAGCGCCGCAGCCACAGTAGACCCCTCGGGTGGCATGGGTATTCACATCATAGCCCGTTGTTCTGGTATCCACAATTGCCAGTTCTACTTTGTCATAGGGGACTTTGAGCAGCTCAGCAACTACTTTAACCGTGGCCTCCCCTGTGCCTCCGCCTAAATCCATCACCGGGGACAGTACATCTACCGTTCCATCTTCATTGATTTTAATCGTTGCACTGGAATAATCGATAACTTCTCCTGGTTTAGGACCGCCTGTGCCTGAAGTATGAAAACCACGAGCGATACCCACCCCTTTGCGGTAACGTCCAGTTTTGGCTTGGCTAGATCGACGCTCACTCCACCCTATTTTCTCAGCGCCCACCGTCAGCATTTCTTCGACACCGCAACTTTTAATGATGGATTTTACCGTGGGGCCTTGACCCCAAAATTCATCGCCAATACCTACATAGTTTTTCAGCCGAAACTCGATCGGGTCAAAACCGCACTCATTGGCTATAACATCCATATGGGACTCCACAGCGAAGTTAACCTCGGGATTGCCGTACCCTTGCATAGCACAGCCCGGTACCTTATTTGTATAGACTGCTGTCCCGTCAAATCGAAAATCCTGCCACTTGTATAAGGAAGCGTACCAGCCGGACATACAGCCCAGGAGAGGATACGAATTGATTTGATGGGCGCCAATATCTACAAGAACCCGCATATCTGCTGCTACTATTTTAGCGTCCTTCGTTACACCTACTTTTAACTTAATACGAGCTGGAAATTTCACGTGGTCATGGATATCATCTTCTCGACTGCTAACCAGCTTGACTGGACATCGGGCCTTCAAGGCTAAAGCGACACAAATGGGTATCATGGAATTCATCTGGATACTAGAACCAAAGGATCCGCCAATACTCAGTTTCTTGACGTTAATCTTGCTTAAAGGCAGCTCAAAAATTTGGCCCAGCAGTTGACGCACATTATGAATTGTTTGAGTTGTGGTCCAGATTGTAATGCCGCCGTTGGCTTCTGGTTGGCAAACCACAGTTTTAGTCTCCATTTGATGATGATAAATCCGAGGTAAATCATAGTCCCTTTCAACGATATAATCTGCAGCGGCAAAACCCGCCTCAGGGTCACCGATGACAATATTACGTTCGCAGGCTACATTATGCTTAACTTTAAGCTGTTGTTTTCCTAATAGGATTTCATCATAGAGAGATTCAGCCTCAGGCTTCATGGCCTCCTCAGGATCCAACACAGAGGGCAAGACATTATACTCAACTTTTATGGCCTGCATAGCTCGAAAAGCCAGTTCCTCTGTCTCGGCCGCTACAGCAGCTATAGCTTCACCAACATGACGGACACGCCTGGGTAAAACCTTGCGGTCACAGTAAGTCTTTTCAGGGATACTGACGGTTCGTTCATTATAAGTAAAGTCCGGGACTTCAGTAGGAGTTATACAAACTGCCCCCATGCTTTCAGCTTCCGAAGTATCAATCTTAAGGATCTCAGCGTGGGCGTGTTCACTTCGTAAAGTCACTGCGTATAACATATGCGGAACCACAATATCACTTGCAAAGGGTTCTTTACCGCAGACCTTGGCGATTCCATCTTTTCGTGGTAATACTTTGCCTATTACCTGAAAATCCATTTAATACTCCCCCTCAATCTGCTATCCATCTTCAACCTTTAAAGGCTTCTTACCGACTAAACAATTATCATTGAAGAGCCGGCAAGAAGTTATCCACTTTATTCCTTCATTGAGCCTTCCACTTCGTATAGTGGAAGTGCTGCCCCGTGCTCCACTTAGGTGGGGGTAGACTCTCCACCTAAGACTGGTTAATCAACAGGTTATTTAGCACCCGGCAATTTTCGTTCTCCACTCTTGTATTTTGAAGCGTCCCAAGCAACCCATTTTCCATCTTGAACAACTGAAATAGTACTTGCGATGTTGGTAGTTTGGCCCACTTCATTAAAGGTTGTGGTACCTAGTAGTCCGTCATGTTTAGCTTTAGTAATTGCATCTACTAAGGCCTTCTTATCTGGACCGGCTTGTTTCAGGGCTTCCACCACTATATTTGCTGCATCATAAGCATAGGGACCATAAGCACCATAAGGTTCTTTATAGCCGGCTTGTGTATAAGCTTCATCAAAGGCTTTACCGCCTGCCATCTCGCTTACGTCCTTACCAGGCTTAGTAGCAATAACCCCTTCAGCGGCTTCGCTGCCGGCGGTTTCAATGTATTTGTCATCCAAGATACCGGAGATACCCACGAGCAAAGTATTGTTTAATCCCAGTTCGTTAGCTTGACGTCGAACCATAGCGCCTTCCATCACGACTCCACCGAAGTAGATGGCATCGACATTTTGATTTTTGATTTTACTGAGAATAGGTCGGAAGTCTATTTGGCCTACTTGAATTTCGTCCACCGAAACTACTTCTGTGTCAGAGGATTTAGCCAATTCGTTTTTCCAAGCATCTGTGTTGCTTTTACCATAGGTGCTGGTATCTGAGATAATAGCCCACTTTTTGCGTCCTAAGTCATTAATGACAAAGTCCGCCAGAGGAGCGTTTTCTTGAACCTGAGTAGGGGCAACCCTTGTAACATAAGGATAGTTATCAGCACTTGTAAGTTTAGGCCCAATGGCTCCCCAGATAACCAAGGGAATCTCAGCTGATTTAAAGATGGGTATTGTTGCTTCTGCAACCGGGGAATTCCAGTGTCCCACTGCCGCTACGACATCCGGGTCTGCAACGGCTTTCTGCGCTGCTGAGGCTCCGGTCCCGGGATTGGAGGCATCGTCCAAATCCACAACTTCCAATTTATAGGCCAGTTTGCCAGAGTCATTGGCTTGTTTAATCGCTAATTGAAAGGCATTGCGAGCCCCAACCCCTTGCATGGCGTTAGAACCTGTCAAGGGCCCAAGAAATGCTATTTTGACTGTTTTAGTCTCCGTTTTAGGGGCACTCGCGGTTCCTTGTGTACCACAACCGGCAACGAGAGAAAATACCATTATTAAAGCCAACAACTTAATGGATAGTTTATTCAGTCTTTTCATTCTCAAAATCTACCTCCTCCTTTTTTGTGTACCACAATTTCCTTACCACCGTCTTACCACATCAACAACCTTACTTGACTAATCTGAAGGATCCCTCCTTTTTAGTTTTCTGCTATTCTCCAGTTACTTTTGGGAAATCTATTTAAACCTCTCCAAAGTAACCTAAGCAGTTGCAGCACAGCGTACACCATCGCCAAGGTTTAGCATGAGCTTACTTAATTCTGGAAAGCATGGCAAAAAGGATCTTCTCAGGAGTCGCCGGCAAGGAAGTGATTCTAACCCCGACGGCATCACGGATAGCATTAATAATTGCCGGAGCCATGGCATTACAGGCTGGTTCACCTATCCCTTTCGCACCATAGGGCCCAATTCCCGCGCCTGATTCCACTAAAATCGTCTCTATGTCTGGTACATCCAAGGCTGTCGGCAAAAGATACTCCGCTAAGGAATGGCTCTTTAGATAACCTTGCTCCACCACAAAGTTCTCTGTCAGCGCATAGCCAATGGAATCTACGCCGCCTCCCTCTAATTGTCCCTCAACATTAAGTGGATTGATGGCTTTACCAACGTCGTAGCAGGTTACAGCTCTTTCCACATTGACTTCTCCTGTTTCCTCATCGATGGCCACCTCAACGGCATAGGCTCCGAAGGTAAAATCTGCAAAGGTTTGTCCAGTAATCACATCTGAAACCGGAACCTCTGTAAAAGGCGCATTAAACTGAGCTTCACTGTATAGCTCATCTCCATCAGTAGAGCATTGCCCTATAACCGTGCTCAGGGCTAAATACTTATCGGGTTCGCTGATCCGGATGATTTTTTCATTTTCGAACTTCAAGTCTGTTTTATCTGCTTTTAACATCACTGACGCCTTGTTTATCAAGCGTTCCTTAACCTCTCGAGCTGCTTTTAAGGTCGCATTACCTGACATATAGAGTTGTCTAGTGGCCGTCGAAGTGCCAGCCAAAGGGGTCAAGGAGGTATCTGAAGTGAAAATTTTAATTTTTTCTAAGGGTACCCCAAGTTCTTCGGCAGCAATTTGGACTAAGGCCTGTGCCTGACCAGCACCCAGATCAGGAATACCCGAGCGCATCAGCACGCTGCCGTCAAGTTCAAGTTTAATGTAGGATCTGGAAGTGTCATGCAGGAAAGTTAGACGACCATAACTCATCATACCTACTGCCAAACCCCGACCAAGTTTAATGTGTTTACCAGGGTCTGCTCTTTTTGGGCCTAAGGCCTGCCAAGCTTTCTCCGCTACCTCTCGAACTGCTACACTCCCCCCAAAATCCGCCCCAGTTGTCAAAGTATCTCCTTGCTGCAGACAGTTCTTTAGTCGGATAGTCAAAGGATCTAAGTCTAGAATCCGCGCTAATTCATCCATTTGAGATTCATAGGCAAAATTAGGCTGGACAGCGCCAAAACCCCGATAAGCGCTGCTAAAAGGATTGTTTGTAAGAACAGCAACTGTGTCCACTTTGACATTGGGGATGTTATAGGGCCCCGCTGCATTCACTGTGGCATAGAGTAAAACCCAAGGGGATAGATAGGTGTATGCCCCGGAGTCGGCGATCAATTCTGCTTCCAATGCCACGAGCAGCCCGTCCTTAGTCGCCCCTGTTTTGTATTTCATGACAAAAGGATGTCGCTTGCTGTGAGCTAAAAAGGATTCCTCCCGTGTATAGGTCAGCTTAACAGGCCGCTTGGTTTTCCAGGTTAGAAGGGCCAGAAAACTTTCAACAGTAATATCTTCTTTTCCTCCGAAGCCCCCTCCTACCCAAGTACCAATAACCCTCACATGGTTATGAGGAATACCTAAAACCTCAGCGACAGTTCGGAAATGTTCTATGACTTGAGTGCAGACACGAATAGTGATGATTCCATTCTCATCCACCCAGGCCACACCGGATTCTGGTTCAAGAAAGGCGTGGTCTTTGAAAGGGACGCTATAGGTATTTTCGACAATCACATCAGCACTTTTAAAAGCTGTTTCAACGTCCCCCTGACGAATTTTAAATTGGGAAACCAGATTAGTGTCATTATCTCCGACGAGATAAGCGTCTTGTTTAAGGGCCTCAATGGGATCAAAAACTCCCGGTAACTGCTCATAAATTACGTCAATTAGAGCCAAGGCTTCTTCAGCAATTTTCTCACTGTCCGCTGCGACAAGAGCAATGGCCTCTCCTAAAAAACGCACCTTTTCTTCAGCTAACACTCGATATAAACCTTCAAAATTAGGTCCAATATCCGTACTCTGACCGAATTTGGCACGCAAATTATTGTGGGGTACATCTTTACCGGTCATGACCGCATGAACTCCCGGAAGTGACTTTGCCCGGGCAGTGTTGATGGAGATTATCATTGCCGCGGGATACTTACTGCGTAGAACTTTGGCATACAGCATTCCCGGCAGACTAAAGTCATCTGCATAGGCAATAGTTCCTTTAGCTTTGGTATAAGCATCAAACTTTGGCAGTCCCTTGCCAACAACGGATGTTTCCATATTCTTAACCCCCTTTTATACACTCGTGCCTGCAACAGCGGATACAGCATCAACGATTTTCTTATAACCGGTACAACGACAGAGATTACCCGCAAGAGCTGCCTTAATTTGCTCTCGGCTTGGATAAGGTTCCTGTTCTAAGAAGCTCTTGGCCGTAACCAGCATGCCTGGTGTACAAAATCCACACTGCACTGCGCCATGCTTAGCAAAGCTTTCCTGCAGATCATGCATTAGTTGATCGTTCTCCATACCTTTCAATGTCCAAATCTCTTGCTTATGAGCCTGGGCTGCCAGAACCAAGCAGGATTTAACGGTTTTCCCTGCAAAAACCACGGTACAAGTTCCACAGTCTCCTTTTTTGCACCCACACTTTACATCAAAGCTTCTGACCTTATCACGTAAAAATTCCAACAAAGATTCTTCTGGTAAAACAGACGCTCTAATATCGATACCGTTAACTTTCACCCTTATGGCAACTTCATTTAAGCGTGAGACTCCTGGGTCAATTGGGCGGACAGACTCGATTTCTACTTTAGAGGGGATCGACTCCCCTTCATCCTCTAAATCTTCTTGTACCGCCTGAGCCGGTTGTAAACTTTCAGCCCTGTCGTTGTCGTCCGAAAATTCCCTTTGAGCAAGTTCACTTCCGGGTGCGATGGCAGCTTCAATAGTACGTCGAAGCAAGACACCGGCTAAAAGTAATCGATATTCACGAGAAGCACGAATATCACCAATCGGATTTATTTCCGTCTGAACCAGTTCTGCAGCTTGGGCTAGTACCTCAGGGGTAATTTCTCGTCCGCATAAGAAAGCTTCGGTTTTCCTGGCCCGTACCGCTGTGGGAGCAACAGACCCCAAGGCAATTCTGGCTTTAGAAATAGTTCCATCCTTCATCTCAAGCACAACTGCAATATTAATCAGGGAAATGGCCATGGCCTTCCTTAAACCGAACTTGGTGAAAGAACCTAAGGGATTATTCCCTTGGAAAGACACGGAAAGGATTAATTCATCAGGCTTTAAGGCACTCTTTCCCGGTCCCACTAAAAATTCTTCTATTGGCAGATCCCTTCTCCCCGTTGTCAAACTCCCTACAGTTACAGTAGCCTCCAAGGCCAATAAAGGAACTACACCATCTGCTGCCGGGGAAGGTTTGGCCATATTTCCACAAAGAGTTGCCCGATTGCGAACTAAAGGATCAGCAAATTGACGGCAAGCTTGCCATAGAACAAAAGCATTTTCTTCAATTACCTCAGAATGGATTAATTGATCTATCGTCGTCAAAGCACCAATGGTTATTTTGTTGTCAATTACCTGAATACCCTTTAGTTCATCCAAACCACTAATATCTACCAGAAGACACTCAGTAATCTTTTTCGACTCAATATCAGGCAAAATATTAGTACATCCCGCTGCAACACGTGCTTTAACCCCTTGTTCCTGCAGAATACTTAAAGTCTCCTCCACCGTCTGGGGCGCTCGGTAAGTAAAACTGCTCAAAATTAATCCAGCCTCCTCTCAAAATTATAATTATATAGCTCGACTGTCCTTTTTTCTTATACTTACAATCGTCCCGGATCCCCCACTCCCGTTGAGGTGAGCAGATAGGCTGCCGCCATACGTTCACTGGCTTTTTCTCCAATTTCTAAGAGTTCTTTTACTAAAGAATCACGACGGGAATCAAGATGCTGAGTTGCCTCAAGTAAGCCAATGCTGAAATGGGCCTCTCCCTTTTTATGAAACACCGGAGTAGAAATTGCTGAAACCCCCGTCTCTATCTCTTCCACACAATAGGCAACTCGAGTTTGCGCAACTTCATCTAATTCTGCTCTAAGGTCTTGTAGGTCCAACTTCGTAAAATCCGTATAACGTTGTACCTGCTCTTTAGCAAATAAGGATGCAACAGCACTCGGAGGCTGATATGCCAGGATGGCCTTGGCGGCAGCTGTACAATGGAGAGGCATTCTTTGACCTACATGAACGAAATAGGCGGTTCGTCCTTCAGAGGGCTGCCTAGTATAGACGCAATAGACCTCACCAGCATCAAAACGGCACAGATGGGTATAGAGCCCTGTGCGTTCAGCAAGTAGGTCACAGTATTCCGTAAGCAGCGCGAAGGTATCCTGTCCTGCTAGAAACTTACTTCCCCAAACCATGGATTTAGGCCCAAGTCGGTATTTCTTAGTTTCTGAATTCTGACTGACCAAATTATGTTTAACCATGCTGGTTAACATCCTATGGAGAGTACCTTTACTCAGCTGTGTGCGATTGACCAATTCTGTAACGCCTAAGCCCTCCATTGAGGCTTCGCAAATTGAATCCATGACCATGGTCATACGATCTAACCACTCCACTTAAATCACCCCACTAATTTCTGAATCATTCTTAAGACTGTCTTGGAGGTTTAACCAATTTCCCTTGCGGTTCACCTATGACTTCCCCATCCTTCACGATCTGCCTTCCACGCAAAAATGTTGCCACTAAACAGCCTTTTATGAAGGTGCCATGAAAACCGGTTAGAGGTTGCTTACTATGCAATTTCTCGTTTCGAATCTCTGTTTCTTTAGTTAAGTCAATCAAAACTATATCTGCATCCGAACCAATCTCAAGGCTGCCCTTTTGGGGATAGAGATTGAAAAGTTTTGCCGGATTTTCTACCAACTTTTGAACAACAAACGGGAGAGTAATAGCTCCCCGGCTGACCTCATTGATCATTAGAGGAAGCATGGTTTCCACATCACACATTCCTGCCGGAACTGTAAAAAGATCCCCCTTCTTATCTGTCAATTTGTGAGGAGCGTGGTCAGAACATACCAGAGCCACCGTTCCCTCCTGTAGACCGGACCATAAAGCTTGACGGTCACATTTTCCTCTCACAGGTGGGTAGACCTTCATCGCTGGACCAACACGGTCATAGTCGCTGGAATCTAAGAAAAGATGATGAGAACAAGTTTCGGTTGTTACGGAGATCCCCTTTTTTTGAGCCTCTTTGACTAATTCGACACCCTCATGGGTAGAAATATGAGCAATATGTAATCTAGCACCGGTCACTTTGCTAAAAGCAATAGCTGTCGCGATAGCTACTTCTTCTGCAAGATTTGAACGGGCTTCAAGTAAAGCCGTGTAGTCACGACGTCCGGATTTTAGAACTCGTTCTGTCAGGGTTCGAACTAGTACGTGATCCTCTGCATGTATGGCAAGCAAGGCGCCTGTGCGGGCTACTTCTTCAAACAACT
The DNA here is from genome assembly GCF_014237355.1 of Desulfosporosinus sp. Lineage (NCBI taxonomy): Bacteria > Bacillati > Bacillota > Clostridia > Eubacteriales > Desulfitobacteriaceae > Desulfosporosinus > Desulfosporosinus sp. The sequence goes on along the minus strand of NZ_JABZFS010000050.1, from coordinate 99,887 downwards.
CATAGACCTCTCCATTGTTTAAGGGCGCTATAAGATCCGGCATGTCTGGCTTATAGTTATAGATTAATTCATAGGTTTTGCTATTCAAGGCGTAGCCCCAGAAAAACTTAAAGGCTATTGCTCCGGCTTCAACCATTTCGGCCAGTTTAGAACTATTCATCTTACCTAACGCTAAGCCCCACAAGGCAAAGTCTACATAGGCCCGATCACTAAAATAAGCTGCTTTCTCTCTAAAGCTCTGGGCATCCCTTACCGGAGGATTAGTATTTGGCATATCAAAAACAGTGGTAACCCCCCCCACGGCAGCAGCTCTAGTTCCATGGAGCATGTCTTCTTTGTCAATATAACCGGGATCTCGAAAATGACAGTGGACATCCAAACATCCTGGGATTATATGCAAACCTTCAGCATTATAAATTTCTGTTGCTTCAAGAAGTTCCGTTGTTACAATTGCAATCTTTCCATCTTGAATGTAAAGGTTAGCCTTTCTAATTTCCTTCCCGGAGACAATATGCCCGTTTACTATCCCAAGCTTGTACATAAATGAATATTCCCCCCTACTTCTTTTGGGATTTTGGCAAATCACTATATTACTCCAAGCATAACTTGTCGTTTTAGGACTTCACATAAAACTTCCACCCCAAGGAGCAGGTCTTCCTCATCTGTATCTTCGGCAGGGTTATGACTGATCCCGCCCCGGGAGGGTACAAATATCAGAGCAGAGGGACATAGCCGGGCCATGTTCATAGCATCATGACCTGCTCCGCTGGGCATAAAGCGGTAACTAATCCGTCGCTCCGAACAGACTTCGGCCACTGACTGATTAAGTCCAATGTTCATGAATACTGGTGCTTCGTCACCCAGAGAATTCCAGCTCCACTCCAATCTTCGCTTCTGGCAAATATAATCAAGGCTCATTCTAAGCTCATTAACCACCCGTTGTTTACTATCAGACTCTATACCACGCACATCAACTTGCAGACGTACCTCACCCGGAATTACATTCATAGCTCCCGGATAAACCTCACATACCCCGACAGTCGCTACTGTTCCATATCCCTCCTCAGCCAGTCCGCTTCGCTCGACGGCTAAAATAAACTCAGCCGCAGCAGGCAAAGCATCACGTCGATAAGACATCATCGTCGCCCCAGAATGAGATGCGATGCCAGAAATTGTTACTTGAAAACGGGTAGGAGCTGCGATACCTGTAACAATCCCTAGTTGTTCTCCATTACTCTCCAGTGTAGAACCTTGTTCAATATGTATCTCAATAAATAAAAGCAGATCGTCTCGAGCAGCTTCCGAAATCCGGTCAAATGAATATCCCCAAGATACCATAGCTTCATCAAATACTATCCCATCTCGGTCCATTAACCGGCGCACCTTATCTGCTTCCAGTTGTCCCGCCACGGCTTTGCTCCCAACTGTCGAAACTCCAAAACGTGAGGATTCTTCGCAAGCAAACACCACGATTTCTAGCGGAAAGTAAGGAGTTATACCTTGTTCCTTCAGAGTACGTACTGCTTCAAGAGCAGCGAATACACCATAGGTTCCATCTAATGGGCCGCCGTTGCGCACCGTATCTAAGTGTGAACCACAGAGAACTACCGGCAGATCAGGGTTCACCCCCTCCCAGCGTGCATAAGCGTTGCCCACCGAGTCAACTCGTGTAACCAAGCCGATTTTTTCACAAGCTTCCAAGAAGTACTGAACCGCACTTCGTTCTGCTTCAGTATAGGCAAGCCGGTTCCAACCGGCGGTTGTCTTCCCTATTTCATTTACCGCTTGCAAATAGTAGCTTAGCTGTCTATGACCAACTAATATTCTCTCCATCTGCCACCACCTCTGTTAATATTGGTTTAAAGCAGGCAACAGAAATTGCCAGGAAGTATCATACTTTTTGTTCCGCTGAGCGGTACGTTATTCCATTGTATGATTAAAAAAAATGATACAAATATTCTAAAATTTAAGATTAAATTAATAACGACACAAAGGTTTTTAATTAAGATCGTGTCATATTTATCATAAGCTCAGTCACTTAGTCAAAGGGAATAAAAAACGAGGATCTAAAAGGCGTAATCTAAACACCGATTAGAGCCTCGTTGCTCTTTTGATTAAGATTATGTGTATTATAGCTTACTTTATCAACTCTGTCTATAGTTTTCTATAAAATGTAATTCCACAAAAATTGTATTTGAGAAACCCTACGATTCTATGAGTTGTAGTTTTACTAAACTGGATTCCATGATACTTAACAAAACAGCTGCCCCAATAGTACGTGCTTTCTCTGAGATGGTCCAACAATACTCTTCTTGCCCACGAGGATCTACATCCCCAACCTTAACATTAGCAGTGATTTGAGTATTGGTCCTTAATAGACCTCTTAAAACACCATCAATCAAGGTTGAGACCTTTTCAGTCTGGGTACCATCTGAGATTTCTCCCAAACACTCTCCTGCTAAAACTTGTTCTCCGATAGCACGCTTCGCTATAAAGACCCCTGCCTGAGCAGAATAAACAACACGATCTCTGGAAATGCCTTTGATTTCACCTGGGATACCCGTATTGGGTTGAGCAGGTCCAGAATAAATAATCCTGCCTAGATTATGTCCTCGGTTCGTCTCTATAACAATATCTACATCTTCACCAGCTGTAAAACCCGGTCCCAAACCGATGGTCATGGGAGCCATTCTCCGCTTTGTTCCTAAGTTTTTTTTGGCCATGATAGCATCCACTAGTATTAGCGGTTTAAGCATCGGTAAGGTCTTTAAGTCAGGGTCGACTAAGATCGGGATTTCTCCTGCTTCCCAGGCGGCTTCACAATCTGAGGCTAAGGAATCTATCCGGCAAGCCGTAATTCCTTCAACTTCCCAGCGCCCTTCCTCAACAGCCGTTCCGAAACAAACGGGCCAGCGAACCATTAAAGGTTTAGCTACTTCCGTCATCACTACTCGAAACCCTGCCTTAGCCAGAGCCCAACCAACTCCAGAAGCTTGTTCCCCAGCTCCACGAATTAAAACCACCGGTCTGTTCCCACTGTCCATCCGTATCATTTCTCCTTATCCATGTGACAAAGCATGACAAAGGGACGGTCCTTTTTGTCACAAGTTTTCTAATACCACCAAAATTGCTCCGGAGCGTGTCAAGGAGACGGTCCTTTTTGTCACATGTTTGCGGATAACGCTTCGTATTGCTCAGGAGTATCGACGTCGCAAAATAAGCTTTCCTCGACAGGGTATTTGTACCATCGATCCGGGTAGCGATTTAAAACAACCTTTCCTCCTTGTTCCCCTTGGAGCTCTAACAGTTCCGGAAGATAGCGTTTATGAAAAAAAACAGGCGACCCGGCTTTATCCCCAGCAATCGGCACAAGAAAGTCTGGAAAGGACCTAAGTACCACATCTAAACAGCCTGAGAGGTCTTGAACCGTTATTCCTACCTGATCCCCGGGTAAGAATGCCAAACTATGGACCTCCTTTTTTAGGTTTTGCAGCCCAATCCTAATCGTCTCCGCTAGAGGTCGAGAACTAGGTGCATCATGCCATATTCCACCGTATCGTTCAAATTCAGTTATGCCCTCATCCGAAACATATGCTCCTATGGGTTGTCTTGAGACAACATGAACCTCAATCCTGCATTGGGGAGAGTTATGTTCCTGAAGCTTGATTGCCTCAAGAACTGTTTGTAAAACATACCCCAGGACAGTGGTCTCCTTCCACGGTAGTGCTAGTTTATCTCGACCCATTCGACTAGCTAAACCAGCTGCCATTACCACAAATCGAACCACAGTAGATCCCCCTCCTTAGCATCTCCCGCAGCTAAGCGTAAATGCCTCGGCCTCTTTTCGGCGGCAACAAGGCTTGGTTGAATTTCGCTCCATCTCTCTCTTAAATCGTTTAATAGACCAGCAGTATACACTGGATTGACTGGATTGACGCTGTTCAAGAGAATAACCCAGCACATATTTGCATATTGAGGATCAAAAACAGGAGATTTTAAAAAATAACTCCAAGCACTCTCTGCTTTCAAAACCTGCCCTAGAAGATCACGGCAAGCATGAGGTCTGTGAATGTCTTCTACTTGTAGAACCTTTCCCCATAAATTACGGTCCACCACTAACACTGCACATTCAGTATTCCTTGGAATTTGGGGTTCATAGAACTCCCAGCATTTTAATTTGAGCCCTCGAGCACCATCTCCTTCAATCACCCAATTTCGCAGGCTTGCCTCATCCAATGGTTGAGCTAAGATGGCCTCATCGACTGCAATAACTGAAGGACCTATCCATTTTCCACTTTCCCCCTCGACACTAGCATACCAAAACCAAGCGCCCTTTTGATGCGGGGGGGAATCATAATTCCTCCAGGGGATCATAGAGTCCTCCGGAAATACTTTCGTCGTCGTTGTAGCGACTACCTGCTGACCAGCGGCTCGGATTTCATGGGTCAAGGATCGGAGGCACGTAGTTTTTCCTCCGGCCCCAATAAACGTTGTAACGCGTAAACGCTGAGTCATATCCCACAGAGTTCCACTTATTGCCGAACCAATATTAGAACTTGTTACAAAAGTCATATTCTCTCCTATGCACTAGTCATTCCGGTTCTAAATTACCCTGACTTGCCTTCTTATACCGTAGGGGAAATTCATCAATCATGAATTTCCCCTAATAATTTACAAGTTTACGTCACTTTAAGAAACAGCAAGCCTTACGTCAAAATCTATTTCTTATAAGGCGTCTCTTTTAACGGCAAGGAACAACGCAGCTTACCATCAAATTTGTAATAGGCGGAGGCAACTGCTGGTGCGGTTGGAATTGAAGCAATCTCCCCTACTCCTTTAGCCCCATAAGCTAAGGGAGAAGAATTCTTTTCAATAATGACTGACTCAACTTCAGGCATCTCTGTCGAGCGCAAAAGTCCTAATTTGGCATACTTAACAGTTGGTACCCCATTATTAAGAGGGAAATCCTCACGTAAAGCATATCCTAAGCCCATGCAAACTCCACCTTCGATCTGCCCTTCGATGGCTTTAGGATTGATGGCCCGTCCCACATCATGGGCAGCAACAACTTTTTCAACCATTCCCTGTTCATTTAATAGAACAACGTGGGTTGCATAACTATAGGCAACATGACTAATTGGGTTTGGCTTATCTGAATCCATGGGGTCGGTTTCTCCGAAGTATTCTCCGTAGAACTCTTGGTCATCTAAGTCCTCAATCGACGAACCATGCATGGCTTGCTGCAATTTTAGAGCAGCTTGACGTACAGCCTCACCACTAAACATGGTCTGACGCGAAGCAGTTGTCGTACCTGAATTAGGGGTCAAACAAGTATCCGGAGCTCCGACTTCAATTACTTCTAAGGGTAGTCCTGTAGCTTCATGGACAATCTGAGTAGCAACTGTAGCAAAGCCCTGTCCAATGCAGGCAGCACTCGTGAGCACCAAAGCTTTCCCTTTTGAAACTTTTATTTTAACCCGTCCAGTATCAGGAAGACCTACTCCAATTCCAGTGTTCTTCATAGCACACGCAATTCCTGCTGCATGAGGGTGGGATTCATAAACTTCCCGTACCGCACGTAGTGTTTCTTTGATTGCTGTACCTTCATCTGTAATCTGACCAGTGGAATTTACCATTCCTGGTTCTAATGCGTTAAGGTAGCGAATTTCCCATGGAGATATGCCTACCTTTTCAGCAAGCAAATCCATATTAGTCTCAGCCGCAAATGAGGACTGAGGAACACCGAAACCTCTAAACGCACCTGCAGGTGGATTGTTGGTATAAACACAGAGACCAGTAATATCGACATTGTTTATTTGATAAGGACCGCTGGCATGTGTGCAGGCTCGCTGGAGAACGGCTGTGCCTAAAGAAGCATAAGCTCCAGTATCAGCAACAATCTTAGCCACCATAGCCGTTAGTTTCCCCTTCTCATCACATCCCGTCGTAACTTCTAACTCCATGGCATGCCGCTTGGGATGAACTAAGATACTTTCCTGGCGAGTGAAGGTAAGTTTAACAGGTTTTTGGGTTTTAATAGCCAGCAAAGCAGCGTGGTGCTGTACACTTAAATCCTCTTTTCCGCCAAAACCGCCACCGACCAGTTTACTAATTACACGTACTTTATCTTCAGGCAGACCAAGCATTGCCATAATGCCATGCTGATCATCGTAAACACTTTGATCCCCTACGTAAACAGTAACTCCACCATCTTCTTGAGGGATGGCTAAGGCACTTTCCGGTTCCATGAAGGCGTGTTCAGTCGGTGGAGTTGAATAGCGATTTGTAACGACATGCGCGGATTTAGCCAGGGCCTCCTCGGTATCGCCTCTCTTAATCTTAGTTACGCTCAATAAATTCCCCTTCTCGTGAATACGAGGAGCTTGGTCATCAAGGGCTTCATTCGGGCTAAGAATTGGTTTAAGCTCTTCATACTCCACTTTGATCAATTTAACTGCTTCTCTAGCTTGCTCCTTACTCTGAGCGGCCACGATAGCTATAGCATCCCCAATGTACCTCGTCTCTTCTCCAATCGAGACCATGGTTGGCCAATCATGAAAAATATGACCATGATGGCGGTCTGCTGGAATATCCTCTGCAGTTAGAGCAGCTTCTACCCCAGGATAGGCGAGTGCTTCAGATACATCGACGGCTTTTAGAATAGCTCGCGGGTATTTCGTCCTTAGAACCGCTGCATGCAGCATATTATCGACGTGCATATCATCGACATATTCCCCAGTTCCCATAGCCTTTTCCCTGGCATCCACACGTTGAACACTTGTTCCAATTCTAGCCCCAGACTGTAAAGACTTAGGGTTGATTTCTCCACGTAATACTTGAGCCGCTAAAAATATACCCAGCTCAATCTTTATATATCCTGTGCAGCGACAAATATTGCCACGAATACTCTGTTTAATTTCTTGAGCTGTAGGGTTAGGCTTCTTATCAATCAAAGCTTTTGCACTAATGATCATACCAGGTATACAAAATCCGCATTGAACTGCACCCGCTTCAGCAAACGCCCATGTATAGGCTTCCTTTTCACGCTCAGAGAGCCCCTCAACAGTTAAAAGCTTTTTTTCTGAGGCTTTGGCAACAGTTAGAATGCAGGCACGCATCGCTTTGCCATCAACCAATAGCATACAAGCGCCGCAGGCCCCTTCTCCACAACCGTTTTTTAAGGAAGTGATCTTTAAATCGTCTCGCAAAAAATCCAAAAGATTCTTATCCTCTTGTACAGAGTGAACCGCACCGTTAATATCGATACTATACATTATTACTCAACCTTTCTCTTAAGGAATGGCTTACGGGCTAAATAAATCCCCGTAGGTTTATCCGATCTTAAATGTCCGCCTTCGACAACTTGTTTTCCACGTAGGAATACGTGAACGGCTTTACCGGTCTGTTCAAAACCTTCATAAGGAGTATAATCGACTTGTTGATGGAGATTATCTGCCTTGATCACAGAAGAGACACGTGGATCCCAAACAATAATATCTGCGTCACTTCCAGGAGCAAGGGTCCCTTTTCGGGGAAATAATCCAAAAAGTTTTGCTGCATTCGTCGAGGTTAGCGCTACAAAGTCATTTAATGATAACTTTCCAGGCAAAACCCCATAGGTATACAACAATCCCATGCGGGTTTCAACCCCGGCTGACCCATTGGGAATTTTGCTAAAATCATTTAAGCCCTTATCCTTATGACCTTTATAGTTAAGCGCACAATGATCCGTAGCTATAACATCTAAGCTTCCGGCTTTTAAGCCTGACCACAACGCTTTTTGATGTTGAACCGGACGCAATGGCGGTGAAATTACATATTTAGCACCATTAAAACCTTCTAAACAATACTTGCTATCATCTAACAAAAGATATTGAGGACAGGTTTCAGCGTAAACCTCTTGCCCTTTCAACTTTGCATCATTCACTGCCTTAAGTGCCCCGCTACATGTGAGGTGAACGATATAGAGGGGAGCACCTGCTAACTGCGCAAGGGTAATGACCCGAGAGGTTGCTTCCTCTTCAACTATCGGCGGCCGTGACAGTGGATGATATTTTGGAGACGTTTTACCCTGTTCCACATGTTCGCGAACTAAATCATAGACGATATCACCATTCTCACAATGCACACAAATGAGTGCTCCAAATTCGCCTGCTTGTCGCAAAGCTTGTAACAAGGCTCCGTCATCGACTTGCAAAATGTTCTTATAAGCCATATATAGTTTAAAGGATGATATTCCTTCTTGGTGAATCAACTCTGGCATTTCTTGAGCAATTGACTCATTCCAATCTGTGATTGCCATATGGAAACCATAATCGACATAAGATCTGTCTTTGGCTTTTGTATGCCAGTTCGCTAAACCTTCCTTGAGCGTTTCTCCTTTAAATTGCGTAGCAAAATCTAGGATGGTTGTTGTTCCCCCCATAATCGCCGCTTTTGAACCCGATTCAAAATCATCGGATGTCGAAAAATCTCCCATTGGGAGATCAAAATGGGTATGAGGGTCAATTCCACCTGGAAATAAAAAGCAGCCATCCACATCTATTGCCTGGTCACCAGGTTGCTTGATATCACAGCCAATGGCCACAATTCTCTCGCCTTCAATGCGGACGTCTGCTTGATAAATATCTGCAGCCGTAACAATAGTTCCACCGTTTATTACAATACCCATATTCCATTCTCCTTTGCGAGCACGAAGTGCGATGTGCGATGCACGAACATCGGACTTAGAATTCCAACACGAAACTTTTGGTCTCTGTACCCTTGGATTTCGGACTTCGCACCTCGAACCTCCGCAGTCGTTCCCAAGGGAATCCTCTCTGCGCTTCTTCTACTTCAATTTCTAATGGGTCTTATCATCACTTATGAACCATGTGTATTTTGATTATTACTTGGGATGGGTTGTTAACCCATCCCAAGATTTTGAAACAAACTTGTCATTATTATATGTGAATTCGTTTAGGGATATATATGGGTTCCAGTTTTACCTGCGATGGCTTCTTCCAACGATTCTGGATTGGTTATGATCGCTTGTTTACCACCATTTTCAAGAAAGCCGATGACAGCCTGAATCTTAGGCAACATACTCCCCGGAGCAAAATGGTTTTCTGCAACATATTGCTTAAGTTCCGCCAGGGTTACCCTATCTAAAGCTTTTTCATTAGGCTTGCCGTAATTTAAATAAACGGTGGGCACGCCCGTCGATATTATTAAGACATCTGCCTTAATATCAGCTGCCAAAAGGCTCGTTGCAAAGTCCTTATCAATAACTGCGTCCACGCCCTGCAATGTACCGTCTTCACGCTTGATGACAGGAATTCCGCCGCCGCCAACGCTGATCACGCAGTAGCCATCCCGGACCAGTTTATTGATAACATTTTTTTCAACAATCTCTTGAGGTAGAGGGGAAGCAACCATCCTGCGGTACCCTCTTCCAGCATCTTCGACCATAACCCAGGATGGATTGCTTTTTTGAATCTCATCGGTTTGCTCTTTAGTGTAAAAAGATCCGATAGGTTTCGTAGGTTTTTGGAAAGCGGGGTCATTTTCTGAAACTATGACTTGAGTTACAACAGTGACAGCAGTTTTGTCAATGCCCCTCTTCTTGAATTCGTTATCCATTGCCTGTTGGATTTGATAACCGATGGCGCCTTGGGTGTCCGCCCCACAGCTAACCAAGGGTACCTGATGCATCGCTGCAACATCCTTAGCAATTTCTGATCTTCTTAAAATAAACCCGACTTGTGGACCATTGCCATGAGTAACAATCACTTCATAGCCCTGCTCGATCATACCGACAATATGTTTAGCAGTTTCTACAACAGCCGCATATTGATCTTCAACGGTCGCATGTGCGTTATCACGAATCAGAGAATTCCCACCAATTGCTACAACAGCTAATGTACTCACAATTATTTTCCACCTACCAATAGTGTCATAACAGCTTTAGCTGTATGCAAACGGTTTTCTGCAGCATCATAAGCGATGGAATGTGGTCCATCAATAACGGAATCTTCAACTTCGTTGTTACGGTCAGCAGGCAATGCATGCATATACATAACATCTTTGCTAGCGGTAGCCATTTTTTCTTCAGTACACTTCCAGCTCTTATTTGAAACGAGAGCATCGTCAATAACTGCCGTTGCGCCAGTAACAGAAGCACCAGTTTGGTCAGTAACCCAGTTGCCCCAGCTCTTAGGAATAACGATATCGGCATCTTTATATGCAGCAGCTTCATCATGCGTAATAGTTAAAGTACCACCATGCTTTTCAGCATTTTCTTTGGCTTGAGTAATAACCCACTCAGGAAGCTCCCAACCTTTTGGATAAGCAAGCCATACATCCATACCATAACGAGGGAAGAGAAGAACTTGAGTTACAGGAACAGAAATTGGTTTCTTATGACTCTCGGCGTATGCCCAGATGATGGAAATCTTTTTGCGTCTTAAGTCTTGGTGTTTTTCCTTAATGGTCAGTAAATCGGCCAAACCTTGGAATGGGTGATAAAGGTCATCTTGTAAGTTCATTACAGGAACTGAAGACCATTTTGCCATCTCAGTTAGGTACTGATTTCCTCTGCCCCAGTTGCAATAACGGCAAGCAATCATGTGTCCAAAACGGGAAAGGATAATCGCTGTATCCTTAGCAGTCTCGCCATGAGCGATTTGCATGCTGCTGGAATCCAAGAATCCTGCATGACCACCCAGTTGTGCCATACCAGCTTCCATTGAGTTTCTAGTACGAGTAGATTGTTCGAAGAACATTAAGAATCCAGTTTTGTTATGAAGATAGTTTGTGTCTTCACCCATAGCAAATTTTCTTTTAAGATCTAAAGAAACATCCAGCATTGTGTCTAATTCTTCTTTAGTAAAGTCCTCTAAGTTGATAAAATGTCTTCCTCTAAATACTGTATTCATTTATTATTCCTCCTAATTATGTTTTAAACTTATTACAGTAGCCATTATGACTACAAAACATACAAAACTTAAATCCGGGGCGCAGTAGCGTTTACCGAAGGTGAACGCCGAATCGCGACAAATCCCCCGTCGTCCCCAGCCCTCGTCGCCCCCTAGCCAGGCGGGGCGTTATTACAGAGAGAGCACTTTAGTGGAGTTGCGTAAGCGGAGGTTAGTGCTGAGGCGTGAAGAAACGTCGTGGTTCACATGCAGAAAGCACAAGGGTTTAGACGTTTTAGCCTCAGCACTAACCGGAGTAGCAACGGAACGTGTGCGAGCGACGTAATAACGCCTCGCCCTACTTCTTAATTCCTACTAAATTCTCCGTATCCTTCGGCATTTTGTCAGCATAATCCTTAACATAAATGGTAGGAATTGCTGCATACATCGCTGCACAATCAACGAGTTCCTTCTTCCAGGTCCGCTCATTTGGAGCATGTGCTTGATCTTCATGTCCTGGTCCAAAACCGATACAAGGAATTCCGTAGCGACCCATGATTGCAACACCATTTGTGGAGAAGGTCCACTTATCAACAATTGGATCTTTGCCAAATAATCCTTTATAAGCATCTTCTAGAGTCGTAGTTACAGGGTGTCCCTCTTCAATAAGCCAGGTTGGGAAATAGCACTCTGTTGGGTAAACCAAATTTGTATAAGATGGTCTATCGTACATGTACATGGTTACTTCAGCATTTGCTGCTTTGACTGAAGGAAGATTCTTGATTTGTTGAACTGCATATTCCCATGTCTCACCAGCTGTTAAACGACGGTCAACTGAAATCCAGCAGCTATCTGCAACTGCACAACGGGAAGGTGAAGTATGGAAAATTTCCGAAACCGTTAAGCTGCCTTTACCAAGGAACGGATGATCTAAGAGGTTTTCATGTAAGCTGCGTAATTCTTGGAGAATCGGTGCCATTTTGTAAATAGCATTGTCCCCACGCTCAGGAGCGGAACCATGACAACTAACACCTTTTGTCATGACCTTAATTTCCATCCGGCCACGATGACCGCGATAAATTTTCCCGTCCGTTGGTTCGGTGATTACGACAAATTCCGGTACAACCTTATCTTCGTTTATAATGTACTGCCAGCATAAGCCATCACAATCTTCTTCTTGCACTGAACCGACAACAACTAAAGTGTAATCGCCTTCCAGACCAAGATCCTTTATGATCTTACCAGCATAGACCATCGACGCCATTCCTCCGATTTGGTCAGAGGCACCACGACCGATAATGATCTCATCATCTTCAAATCCTTTATAAGGATCATATTGCCAATTCTCTAAGTTCCCTACGCCGACGGTATCAATATGTGCATCCATAGCAATTAGGTGTTTACCATGACCGATATAACCTAAAACGTTTCCTTGTGGGTCAATCTCTACTTTATCAAATCCGACTTTCTCCATCTCTTCCTTGATACGAAGTACGGTCCCCTTTTCATCACAGCTTTCCCCCGGGATGGCAATAAGGTCACGTAAAAACCGACTCATTTCTGGCTCGTATTTTTTTGCCAGTTCAAGAACCTTTGCAAATTCCATTTTCAAAATAATCCCCTTTCGATACACTTTAAATTAATGGGTAATTGCTCAATCACTCATTCGATGACTTGAGGTTTACATGGTATAGAATATTGCAAGAACCATGCCAAACCTGCTTTTAGGTTTTATTTTTTTATACTAGACAGAAAGTATAGCTTTTACCTATTCCTTCTGGAAGCATAGTGTTAGGAGGCCGCCTGCGCCTATATTTTTGAGTCAGCAAGCTTTCTTCATCGCGATTAAGCGTATCATTCCCCGGAATTCATTCTTTTATCACATGGTTCAATTCTCACTTTGAGACACTAAATACGAGAGGGGAAGCCAATGAAATCTCTGAAACAGTTGTCAATTCGACAATCTTCGGGCCTAGTCTCATTTTGATACATTAGTCTACCTTTGAAACGCGGAATTTAGAAAAAAGTCCGGTTCTCCCCAATTTCGTATTCCTTAATCTTACGATACAAAGATGCTCTGCTAATTCCCAATAATTTCGCAGCATCTTCCTTATGCCCATTGGCTTCGACAAGAGTTAACGCCTTCATAATCGCTTCTCGTTCCAGCACTTTTAGGTTTAAAGAGGAATCTTTAATATCCGCTTGATGTTCGACTTTGATCCTTTTAGGCAGCGTATCCGCCGTGATCATCCCCCCGGCAACCATAGTGACACAGTATTCAATAACGTTACCTAGTTCTCGGACATTTCCCGGCCAAGTGTAGCGGGACAAGATTTCGATAGCTTCTGAAGTGATTCCGCTAACCGAACGATCCGTCACGACAGAATAATAATCTAAATAGAATTGAGTTAGGATCGGAACATCCTCAAGTCGTTCACGTAGCGGTGGAATTGTTAAAGGAATTACATTTAAACGATAGTAGAGGTCTTCACGAAACTCTCCTGTTTTTACCATGTTATCTAAATCTCTGTGAGTAGCGGCAATTACACGTACATCAACAGGAATTGAACGGGTACTACCAATACGCTCAACTCTTCTTTCTTGCAATACTCTTAGGATTTTAACTTGTAAGTGAAGAGGCATGTCCCCAATTTCATCTAAAAAAAGTGTGCCATTATGAGCGAGCTCAAATTTTCCGAGTTTTCCGCCCCGCTTGGCCCCAGTAAAGGACCCTTCTTCATATCCGAACAATTCACTTTCTAGCAAATTCTCAGGAATCGCTCCGCAGTTTATGGCGATAAAGGTATGCCCTTTTCGTTTACTGCTCTGATGAATTGCCCGAGCAAATAATTCTTTACCTGTTCCACTTTCTCCTTGAATCAAAAGAGTGGCCTTACTGGGAGCGACATGCAACGCCAGTGCTTTTATGTCTCTCATCTTCCTAGAATCCCCGATAATCTGAGAGAAATGGGTTTCAATATCATTGACAGTAGCCGCCTTAACCAACTTCTTGATTTGCTGGATATCCCTCAGAGTAATAACTGCGCCTTCAATCGTTCCATCCTTTTTGATGGGTACAACGTCACAGTAAAGCTGTGTGGCTACCCTCTTCCCTTGGATGTTTCCGGAGAATGACTCGCCGCGTTCTACAGCAAGCCAAAGTTTTTTGTTATCCAACAAGTGATATAAAGCCTGTTCTTGTTGCGAATCAATGTCCAACATTTTGCCTGCCAAGGTATTATAATGGGTCACCTGTTGCTGATCATCGACCAGCAAGATGCCGTCATGCAGCAGATTTAGAACTGTAACTAATTGACTAGTCAAGAGCTCTCGATCATGGTTTTGTTTGATTTCTGTTGCCTTTCCAACCAGGAGTTCAGCCATTTTTTCCAGAAAGAGAAGCAGGGATTGCTTGTTATCCATGAGCCGCTTTGTTTGTTCTTCATCAAAGCTAACTAAACCAATAACCCCAATGATTTGATCCTCAATGCGTATGGGGATGGCAACCTCTGCAAACTCCATACAATTACCCTTACAGGGACAAGGCTGACAAAGTTTGTTGAAGCCAGGATTGTCTATGATTACCGGTGCTCCCGTTTTCATCACATGCCGATAAACAAAACCATCTTCCATAGGGCAATCGCATTGGCTTTTATACTTTCCCGTACCAGCAATTCGGATTAAATCAATATCTGCAATTTCTACTTCGATTTTTAGTGCTGCTGCAATTGCGTCTGCAGTTTGTTGGACAGTACTCTTGATCTTTCGCAGGTAATACAACATGCTTTACACCCCATATTATTTGCTTTTGCTTACATTATATACAACTATGTCCTTATTTCGGTTTACTTCCTACTTATAACTATTCTAAGTATACACCATTAACTTGACTATTAAAAAGGGAAAGGAAGCACTATATCTTTAAGAAATATCTTTAAGAAAAGCGCTTCCTTATCTACAAAAGAAATCTAATGCTTAAAAATTGATTAACGTCCTGCGGATGGCAATTCCCCATCCCATACGATGCTGCGATATTTATAGGGGTCGGTATTACCTTCTGTATTAAAGACTAAAATATGAGAGTTTTCATCCAGCTGGAGCGCTTCTCGTGCTTCCTTGAAGCTATTATCCATCATAAGCACACTGATCAATCCGGTAGTCACAGCTCCAGATTCACCAGAAATTACTTTTGGATCACCAAGCAATGGATTTGCTAACACCCGCATTCCTTTTGCTGCAACCCAGTCAGGGGAAGAAACAAACATATCGCTGTAATCCCGTAGGATATTCCACCCGATGGGGTTAGGTTCACCACATGCAAGTCCCGCCATAACCGTAGCCATTTCACCGCCGACCACCCGTGGTTTACCGTCGGCTGCAAGCGCAGATTTATATAAACAATCCGCCTGATCTGCTTCAACAATTACGGTTTTTGGACGATCCTCCTTAAACAGGGAGGCAAAATAACCTTGAACAGATCCGGCCAAAGCACCGACTCCAGCTTGAACAAAAATATGGGTCGGCTTCTCTATACCAAGGGTATTCAATTGTTCTAAGGACTCAGCTGACATGGTCCCATAACCTTGCATAATCCAGGTTGGAATCTCCTCATACCCTTCCCAAGCAGTATCTTGAACTACAACCCAACCATGCTTTTGAGCCTCTTCAGCAGTCATACGCACAGCGTCATCGTAATTCATATCTGTGATTTCAGCAAATGCGCCTTCAGATCTAATTCTTTCGAGTCGGTATTGAGAAGACCCTTTAGGCATATAGACCACTGATTTTTGGCGTAATTGTCGAGCTGTCCAAGCAATTCCTCGGCCATGATTTCCATCAGTCGTGGTAGCAAACGTAATATCTCCTAATAACTCTTTAACTTCTGGAGATGTGAGTACTTCAAATGGCAGTTGGCTAATGTCTTTGTTGAGCCGCTGAGCTAGGTATCTCCCAATAGCATATGAACCACCAAGGGCCTTAAAGGCATTTAAGCCAAACCGATAAGACTCATCTTTAACATATATCCCACCAACTCCTAGATTGTTAGCAAGTTTGCTAAGCTGACGCAGCGGTGTCGGTTGATAATCAGGAAATGTCCTGTGAAAATTAATTGCCTTATCAATAGCCATCCTATCAAAAAGTTCCGTTGAAACACCAGTTCCAAATTCCTTTGCCATACTATTTTTCGTCCATTGGATTCTATCATTCATGATTTATACCTCTCCCTTTTTTTATTATTGTGTAATAAAACTAGTTTTTTAATACAGTATCAAAAAACAATTTCTTGTTTTTGCTTATTGACCCTTCTATCTCCCCCTAAAACGAATTCATGACCATGACAACACTAATTATTCATGCAATTTTCATGCCAACTTTTGCGTCAGGGGGACGGTCCTTTTTGACACACTCTATTGCTAATTTAAATTTTCCCCTTCCTGACCCTCTTGAACAATTTCCCTATTTATACTTAAATCCCCATAAGTCTATTTGATTATAGTTCGCACACTTCATATATCTTATTTGAACTAGCCTTTTTCAGAGTTTAGACTACAACGACACAATTATTACTTTTTGCAATAAGCTTGCAATCCCTAGCAATAAATGGTTATCATAGAAGAAAGTGTTCATTAAGGAAGTGATTTTGATTGGATTTAGAGGAATGGGTAAAAATTGCGACTCTATATGGTTCTGAAAAACAAGCCATAAAAACTGCAAATATAGTCTCTACAACTGAAGCAAGGTTATTAAATCAACAAAGTGGCCCTCAGTATGAAGTAGAAACACGGATAGCCCAAATCGAAGATAAATGGCAAGTGTCTTGGCGTAAAATTTTTATTGGCAACAAAACAGGTTGTAGCGGAGGCTGTCAATCGTGCAGCAGTGCACCATCACCCGATCCTGGTAAGAAAAAAGGTAAGATTATACCATTCAGGAGACCTTCCATTTAGAAAAAGCAGCTCACTAGATTCCTTAGTATCTGGTGAGCTGCTTTTCAACAATCAACTTACGACTTTTTAATATCGGCTACCGACCCTCTCTACAATCCCCCGATTTATACCTAATAAGTCTCCAATACTCCTAATTAATAACTCGTCATCATTATCTTCGATAAAAAATCCTTGACTACTGTTGGGGACAAAAAGGACGTCCCCCTGTCATGCTTTCTTCAAGCCTCGCTCCTTTTGAACGATTTCGCTCGCGACTTGATGTGCCTTTTTTCGAATCTCCTCGGTATCCTGAGTAAGGAGTTGTCCCTTCTGAACGACTACCCTTCCGTTGACAATAGTGGTATCGACAAAACTATGATTTCCGCAGCAAACGATTGAAACTAAGGGATCGTGAGATCCTGCATAGGCGACATCTTGCAGGTCAATTAAAATAACATCTGCGGCTTTGCCTGCTTCCAAACGTCCAGTATCAGGACGACCAAGGACATCCGCGCCACCGCGCGTGGCACATTTTAAAGTCTGGTAAGCTGAAAGACCTTCATCTTTGTAACGCAGATGGTTCAGCAAGTAAGCTCTGCGGACCTCTTCCCACATATTCGAACCATCATTACTCGCACTTCCGTCAACCGCAATTCCTAGTTTAGCACCCGCTTTAACCAAATCGGATGTCGGGCAAATCCCACTTCCAAGTTTCATGTTAGAGCTTGGACAGTGCGCGACTCCAGATCCACTCTCAGCCAGTAGAGCAATTTCTCGTTCACTAAGATGAATGGCATGAGCAAACCAGACGTCCGGTCCTATCCAGCCCACATCTTCCATTAATTCAACAGGGCGACGTCCGTACCGTTCTAAACAAAACGTTTCTTCGTCAAGAGTCTCTGCCAAATGCGTATGCAGCATAACCCCTTTTTCTCTGGCCAAGATTTGCGACTGTCGCATTAAATCAAGGCTTACTGAGAATGGGGAACAGGGAGCGAGCGCTAGGCGAGTCATAGCAAAAGGAGCAGGATCGTGATACGCCTCAATCAGTCGCTGAGAATCTTTAAGAATGGTCTCTGCGTCTTGAACCACCTCATCAGGGGGTAACCCTCCCTCACTTTTGCCTAGGGACATAGAACCACGTGTGGCATGAAAGCGAATACCAATCTCCCGGGCCGCTGTAATTTGTGTGTCAATAAAATTACTAGCTTGCCCTCTCGGGAATACATAGTGATGATCGGTTGTTAACGTACACCCAGTACGCAGAAGCTCACTAAAACCAACCATGGCCCCATAATAGACTGCGTCCGGGATGATATGGCGCCAAAATTCATAAAGGTTAACAAGCCAATAAAACAGCGGCATTCCCTGTACCTCTGGCAGCCCACGAAAAAGAGTCTGATAGAGATGATGATGTGTATTTACCAAACCCGGGAGCACTACCATTCCTTTAGCATCGATAATTTGAGTCTTATCACTTGAGGTTGGATTCAAATTTTGTCCTACTGCAATAATTTTATTACCTTCGATTAGCAGATCAGAATTCTCTAGTATTTTGTCATGATCATCGAAGGTTAGAATATAGGAGGCATTTTTTATCAAAATCGACATAGAAGTACCCCTTTCTTTAAAAAGAGGCAGTGGTTCCTGCGCAAGAACCGCTGCCTCTAACTTCATAATTCATTATTGAATGATCAAAATAATTGTCACTGTTATAATAAGTGTGTCAAAAAGGACCGTCCCCCTGTCACGTTTTATACTGTGACGCCGGTTCTTGCATTAAACTCGTCAATTAAGCGATCTAGTTCTGGACCCATTTGATGGAGCTTACCCCAGTATTCGTCATAATCGTACCATTGTGCATTCAGATCATTGACATCATACTCTTGTTGCTCAATCCAAGTATAGTACTTAAGGTTATGGATACGCTTTCTGGTTAGGTAAGTTAACTCTTCCATGGTGTCTGTTCTAATGCCTAAAACATTTTTGTGATGATCAACGGCAGCATTAAGAGCGCTATATTTGTTTCCTCTTTCCTCTTCCATCTCACGCAATCTTGATTGATACATTTCAGCAGAGTCAGTAAGGACTGTCATAACAATATCATTTTCGGTTAGCTCATAATACTTAGCAAATTTAATACAGGATAGAATATTTGCTGCACCGGAGATTCCAACCCATGAAAGCTTCGAAATAACCTCTTCAGAAACTCCTTGTTCTCTTAAATATTCCTGTCCAGCTGGCTCATTAAAGAGACGGAACATTCCCAAGCTGTCATTGTCATCAATGGCAATCACCATATCCGTATTCTTGACATTGTGAACCCAAGGGATATGTTTGTCTCCGATCCCTTCAATTCTATGTTCACCAAAACCATTATTAAGCAGGGTTGGGCATTGTAATGCCTCCCCAACAGCAATTTTGGCATTTGGATATTGATCTTTTAAGAAATCTCCGCTACCAAGGGTTCCAGCAGAACCTGAGGTTAAGCAAACCCCAGCGAACTTGCCCTTCGAGCCAATTTCCGCTTTGATAATATCATGCATAGCGTTACCAGTAACTTCATAATGCCATAAATGATTGCCAAGCTCACCAAACTGATTAAAGATTACAACATTATCACGAGTTCTTCGGAGTTCCCAGGTTTTATCGTAGATTTCCTTAACATTACTTTCGCTGCCAGGGGTTGCAATAACCTCTCCTGCAACGGTTTTCAGCCACTCAAAACGCTCTTTACTCATATTCTCTGGCAAAATAGCAATCGACTTACATCCTAGTAGAGCGGAATTATAAGCTCCACCACGACAGTAGTTACCCGTTGAGGGCCAAACAGCTTCATGAAATTTAGGATCAAATTGTCCACTCACTAAACGAGGGACTAAACAAGCAAAACTTGCACCAACCTTATGAGCTCCCGTTGGGAAATACTTTCCTGACATTGCAAAAATCCTAGCTTTTACACCAGAAATCTCGGGAGGGATTTCAACATAGTTTGGCAACGGATTGAATAAACCGCCTTCCTTAACCGGCTGGTTTTTCCAGGATATTCTAAATAAATTAATAGGATCGACGTCCCATAAACCAGTCTTTTTTAACTTTTCTTTGACAGAAGCAGGTATTTTATTAGGGTCTTTCATCTGGGCAAGAGTAGGGATAACAATGTCTTTTTCTTTAACACTCTGAACTGTCTTTTTAAGTTGCTCTTCATTAATTGTTAAATCGATGAGACTTTTCATTAATAAACCTCCCTATATTTCGAGGCTCGGAGCTCGATTTCGAAGTCCGAATTCAAAACTTCTTTTTCGCTCCTCATCCTCTTGCTTTACGCAACAAAACTCACATTCAATGCCTTGTCTAACGGGTCAACTCTACTTATCCTGCCTCGTGACCACGCATCTTGCCTCGCACATCGATCAGATCTTACCTTCCAGCTTCACCAGAAGTTCGTTTAACGAAGGTTCTACTTTAATGGGTTCACCTACTGCTTTAATCGCGTTTGCAACATCTTTCAGACCATTACCGGTGACAATCGAAACCACTTTTTCATCGGCCCCGATTACCCCTTTTTCCAACAAAACCTTAAGTCCGGCAGTCCCCGTCACACCCGCTGGTTCCCCGAAAATGCCGCTGGTTCTGCCCAGTTCGCGCATGGCCTCTAAAATAGCTTCATCAGACACAGCAACCATAGTGCCGCCCGACTGGCGAACTGCATTTAAAGCCTTATCAGGATTACGCGGCACACCAACAGCGATACTATCGGCAATTGTATTCTCTTCCTTAGGAACCCAAGGACGATCTTCTAAGAAGGCATCAACGAGTGGACAACATCCTGTAGACTGAACTCCTGCGATTTTAGGCAGGCGATCGATCCACCCGGCATTGTAAAGGTCCTTAAATCCTTTCCAGACCCCTGCTATGGTGCACCCATCTCCTACGGAAAGCACAACCCAATCAGGGACTTCCCAATTTAATTGCTCAGCGATCTCCAAGGCGACTGTCTTCTTACCTTCAACTAGGTACGGATTAATCGCGGCGTTTCTATTATACCATCCAAAGCGATCGATCGCCTCTGCAGAAAGTCTAAAGGTATCTTCATAAGACCCCTGAACACTAATTACTGTGGCACCGAAGATCAGTAACTGAGCGATCTTCCCTTGCGGAGCACGGCTCGGGACAAAAATAACGGACTTAATACCCATAGCGGCGGCGCTGCCTGCCAAAGATGAAGCTGCATTACCTGTAGAAGAAGCAGCAACCGTCGGAGCTTTTTCCTCTACTGCTTTAATAACAGCAATAATCGAAGCTCGGTCTTTCAGGGAGGCCGTCGGATTCTGTCCATCATCCTTAACATACAGGTTACTCATTCCCAGACTCTTCCCTAAACCCTCTGGTTTATAAAGAGGGCTCCAGCCTACCCTTAGATGGGGCCGAGCAGAATCTGGGTAAATCGGCAGAAAAGGCATGTAACGAAAAATCGAATAGTCTTTGGACTGGCTTAATTGCTCACGTGATGTCAGTTGATTGATGACTTTGTAATCGTATTCGACATCCATGATGCCGCCCTTTTTCCCGCAAGTAGGACAAGTATAGGTTCCAGGCACGGCAGGGACTTGCTTTCCACAATCAACACAGCGGAGGCCTAACACGTTCTTCATTAAATTTCACCTCAAATTCTATTCCAAAGTGCTTGCGCCAACTCCCGTGATCGAGCACCAATGGCTTCTTCATCAATGTCAACGAGTTTCCTATCAAGCATACGTACTCGGCCATTAATAACTGTTGTCTCTACAGAACGTCCCGAGACTCCAAACAGAAGATGTCCGCTCCAGTTATCAGGACCTAGAGGAGTAGGAGGCACATAATCAACCACAATCACATCTCCCCAAGCACCCTCTGTCAATTCGCCAAATTTACCGCCGAACAAATCCGAGGCAATCTCAGGGTTATTACCATAAAGCATTTGAGGCACTTCGCCCCAAGCAACACTAGGATTAGCTGTGGCATGTTTATGAAGTACGTTTGCAACTTTACCACTTTCAAACATATCGCAAGTATAACCATCTGTTCCAAGGCCAACTTTTACCTCTTCACTAAGCATTTTTAGTACAGGGGTAACTCCCACGGCATTGCCCATATTTGATTCTGGATTATGGACAACTTGAGTCTGCGTAGTTTTTAAAAGCTCAATCTCATGATCATCGATATGTACACAGTGTACTGCGATGGTTTTCGGTCCTAAGATTCCAAACTTCTCCAATCGTTCTACTACACGTATTCCATATTTCGACAGACTGTCTTCTAAATCTTCTTTACCTTCGGCAACATGAACGTGAAATCCTGCTCCTAAGCGTTTGGCTTCCTCACTGCACTTAGTTAATGTTTGATCGGATAAGGTCAGTGATGCATGGAGCCCAAACATTCCTGCAACCATGGGGTCCGGTTGAGCCTGACATGCGGCAATAAAGTCAACATTCTCTTTAATTCCCTCTTGAGCAATGGCATCACCATCTCGATCAGAGACCTCGTAACAAAAAGCAGCACGAACGCCCATTTCTCTAGCCGCTTTAGCCAAAGTAGCTAAACTTCCGGTAATCGCCATCGGACTGGCATGATGATCTATAATCGTTGTCGTTCCAGTCTTGATGCATTCAATCAAGGGAGTCAGCCCACTGTAATAAACGTCATCAAGGGTTAATAATTTATCAAGTTTCCACCAAAGTCCCTCTAAAATATCTCCAAAGTTTTTAGGAGGCTTACTTTTGGCATCCATACCTCGCGCAAAGGTGCTGTAAAGATGCATATGGGTATTAATCATACCCGGCATAATAAGTTTTCCACGTGCATCGATAAACTCAGCCTCAGGAAATCGTTGTTTCAAATCTTGGGTTGTACCAACTTCAAGAATCTTGCTGTCTTGGATCAGAACTCCACCATTGGGAATGACTTGATTACTTTTACCAAGGGTTAGGACCATACCATTAGCGATTAAAAGCATAATTATCATCCTCTCTATTTTTACTTCACTGCTAATGACTAACTATTTGAATATCCGACCATAGCTTTTTCCCACATTAGACATGCACTTTAGCTCTGCTTGGTCGGATTAAAGTTATCGCTTTTAGAAAACACATAGCTCGACAAATACCACACCCGATGCACTTGTCTGCTTCAACTTGAGGAAATCCATCTGTCCAGATGATAGCCTGGTGTCCACCTGCACGACAAGCACTTAAGCAAACTCCACAGCCATTACATAATTCTTTATGAATTGTTGAAACAACTTGAATACCTCTTGGAAGTCGGGAATGTTCAACCAGATACGGAAGTGATTTACCAATTACTTCTGTTAAATTCTGAAAACCCTTTTCCCTCATCCAGCCTTCTAACCCCTGCTTAAATTCATCAATGATTCCTAAACCAAAACGCAAAACAGCAGTACATATTTGCAAGGTGTTAGCCCCAAGAAGAAGAAATTCAGCACCATCTTTCCAAGTCGTGATTCCACCACTAGCTGCGATATCAAGATCGACTTTCTGGGCAATTTCAGCAGTACAACGCAAAGCAATTGGTTTCAGAGCGGGTCCAGAAAGTCCTCCATAGGTTGAAAGTCCAGCGATATTTGGATAAGGAATCAAGGTATCTAAATTTACGCCGGTAATACTTTTTATGGTATTGATAGCACTTACTCCGTCTGCACCGCTTCGCTCAACCGCAACAGCCGTAGCTATTATGTCGGAATCCAGTGCCGATAGTTTTATGATAACGGGAACATCTCCTGCTGCTTCCTTAACCCAGCTGGCGATTTGCTCCGTCCCTACAGGTTCCTCTACTTTGGTGCACAGGGTCCATTCGGTTCCGTGGGGATGCCATATACTACATTCAATAATGTCTGCACCTGCAGCAATAAAACGTTTAGTTAAGGATTGCCAGTCCTCCTTGGCGAAAGCCATGATACTGGGAATAACAACTTTCGTCGGAAATCGTTCTTTGAGAATTCGCACATTTCTTTCGATAGTTTCGACGGAATGTTCGGATACAAGATCAATATTTTGAAGGCCAATAAAGGCAGCATCCTGCTCCACACGAGTAACCATTGGGAAAACCCGACTAACAACTCTAGAATCAACTGCTACAGTCTTTAAGACCGCCCCTGCCCAACCTGCTTCAAAGGCCTGAATCAATAGATCCAAATTATCCGTACTAGGTGAAGGGGCTAAGATAAAGGGGTTCTCATGTTTTATTCCGCAAAAATCAACGGATAAATCAACTGTCATTTTTCTAATCCCCTTCAATGTGTCCAAATTTATCTAGACTGAACCAAGTACGGGAAAGGGGGAGAGAGGAATCTCTCTCCCACCCAAGCCTATTACTCGCGAATTCCGGCATTCGCTTTAAGTTCATCTAGGTCTCCTGCTCCTTTGCTCCCATTAAAGAAAGCATTGAGGACGATAGCTGCGATCGAACCTAAGGTAATACCACTATGCATAATGGTCTGGCTCCACGCAGGGAAGTTCTGGAAGAAATTTGGAACCGTGACTGGGATTACACCAATTCCGATACTAATTGCAACGATGAAAATGTTTCTATGGTTGTGTTCGAAGTCAACTTTAGCGAGAGTCTTAATCCCACTTGCAGCTACGATCCCGAACATGGCGATTCCTGCTCCGCCAAGGACTGCGGTAGGCAAGGAGGCAATGATTGTAGCCATCTTAGGGAATAAACCCAAAACTACCAAGATCAAACCTGACATCGCGACAACGAAGCGACTCTTTACCCCTGTTAAGCCAACCAAACCAACGTTTTGAGCGAATGCAGTGTAAGGGAAGGCATTAAAGACACCGCCGAGTGCAGTCGCTAAACCGTCCGCTCTTAGACCTGCAGTGAGTTCCTCTTGACCGATCTTTTTGCCGACCATTTCACCTATAGCTAGGAAGTCTCCGGTGGACTCAACCATAACGACCAACATAACCAGAATCATGGCAATGATTGCGCCGATATCGAAGGTGGGATAACCAAAGTAAAATGGTGTTGTGATACCTATCCAATCTGCTTTAGCCACTTCGGAAAAGTCAACAAGCCCGAAGGGTATGGCTACTATAAGACCGACAACCAAACCTAGCAGTACGGCGATATGAGAGACAAATCCAGTGAACATTTTGTTGATCACCAGAATGCTTACGAGAACAACAAAGGCAATGAAAATAAATGTTAAGGAGCCAAAATTAGGGTTCCCCACTCCGCCACCGGCCCATTTTATACCTACCGGTAAGAGAGAAATACCGATAATGGTAATAATCGTCCCGGTAACAATCGGTGGAAAGAAGCGGATTAATCGACTAAAGAACGGTGCAGCTAAAAACGTAAATATACCAGCTACAATAACAGCCCCGAAGATCATGGTCATGCCACCAGTCTGAGCCATAATGACCATCGGCGTTACTGCTGCAAAGGTTACCCCTTGGATAACTGGAATTTTAATTCCGATTTTCCAGATCCCTAAAGTCTGGAGTAAGGTAGCAATACCACAAGTAAATAAGTCTGCGTTAATTAAAAACGCGGTTTGTGCTGGGGTTAAACCAGCTGCTGCAGCAATAATCAAAGGTACTGCAACCGCTCCAGCGTACATAGCGAGGACGTGCTGTAATCCGTACACAAAAAGTTTTCCGGGAGGTAACATTTCATCAACTGGTGCGACTCCATTGTTGGTATTTGCCATTGTTAACTTTCCTCCTTATTTTCAATGCGGTGAGATTTCAACTAAACTACAGTCACCTCCTTATAATCCTTGTCCTTGAGAAAGTCCCGCAACTAATTCAAGGGGTCTGCTTTGCTCGTACCTCTTAAGAATCTTTGAAAACCGTTTTAGCAAGGTTGGTGGGCAAAGCATTGAATTTTGGGTCAAGGGTCCTTGCAAGGCATTTTTTGCGCCTCATACTTTAGTTTTAGTAGCAAATTTCGTGCCAACTCGACAGATTGATCTAAGGTTGCCTAGAAATCGACTCTTTCCTCTTTAACCCTTTTGTCACCTTTATCAAAGTAATAATGTGAATGGTGATTTTCGAGTCATACAACCAAGAAAATGCCGATATGACAGGCTCTCACTCCATTACGGAACCTTATCATTATGATAAGGTTCCGTACCTTAATGATAAAATTTTTCGATGTGAGAATTACCTTATTTAATTACGAAGATAAATCCTACAATTGAAACAAATTTGCCATAAACTTATGTAGTTTTCGATTCTAGAGAGGTCGAATTGTTAAGTTCGACCTCTCTCAATATGTGCATTAGTTTAAAACTTTATACAGATAGTCATGGTCTTTATAAACTGTCCAAATAAAGGCAGCAACCTTATCATCGATGGGCACATCTGTATTGCCTGATTCATCGAACGTCACTTTGGAAACTTCCTCCTCAAGACGAAGCATAAACTCACCATTAGCACCCTCATTGATGAAGTAGAATCCAATACTAGGACTATTCATGAAATCCTTCTCAGTCCAGAACAGAGTTAATTTAACCTTATAAGGCTCACTTGAATACGGACAGAAGGTTCCGCAGTTTCCGCAGACATTGCACATTCCATCAACGTGTAAAATCTGATTTATATTTTCCAATCCTTTTCCATTAACAGGAATCATAAGATTAGCACGGTTTGGGCAAACCTCGGCACAGATATTACAAACTTTGTTGCACTCTAAGCATCGCTCTGACTCTAGTTTGTGATCAGCTACCGGTTGCATAACCCCTTTCTTTTCGGATATATCAAGGAGCTGCCTCTCGTTATTAAAGGAAATCTTATTTACGTATTCTTGCTTGAATTCACGATTCTCTTTTCCTAAAATCGCTCTGGCAGCAATCGTCCCGTGCTTGGCCGCACCAACCACTGTCCAAGGCCCAACGAGGGCATCCCCACCGATATAAACGTTCTCTACATTGGTTTCCAGTGTGTCTTCATTGATATTGATCTTACCTTTGTCATTAACCTCGATACCGTTTTGCTTTAACAAATCATAATCCACCAGTTCCCCGATAGCAGACAAGACTGTATCTACCGCTAACTCCTCATAGGCACCCTCAATAGCCACAGGTTTTCTACGGCCGGAAGCATCCGGTTGACCCAGCTCCATCTTCTGACACTTCAAGACCCCTCCGCTCAGTGAAACAGGAGCCAGAAGTTCTTTAAAGATAACTCCATCTTCCTCAGCATAGATTAACTCTTCGTGATCAGCAGGCATATACTCTTTGGTTCTGCGATAAATAATGTAGACCTTTTCAACACCCTTAACTCTTAAAGCAGCCCGGGAAGAATCCATTGCCGAGTTTCCACCGCCGACAACAGCTACATTTTTGCCAAGGTTTAAAGCATCTTTATCAACCTTATAAGCTTCTAAGAAGGGGATTGCACCCATTACACGATCTTGATCCCCTTCAATGGTAAAGTTATTGGTTTTACCAGCACCGATGGCTACATAGACATATTTAAATCCCTTAGCTTTGTAATCCTCGACAGAGAAATTTGGATCAATGCCAAATTCGAACTTAACACCCATTTTCTCGATAAGTTTAAGGTCCTTCTCAATGGCCTCGTAAGGAATCCTAAAGTCAGGAATCACATATTCCACAGTTCCGCCGGCTTTCTCCCTCTTGTCGAAGACAGTAACCTCCATACCACCTTTGGCGAGGAAATATGCCGCCGCAAGTCCTGACGGACCAGCTCCGATGACAGCAACTTTAGCCGAGGATTCCGGTGTAAGAGCGGGGATTTTCTGCATATAGACATCATACCCATTTTCCGCAGCGACTAATTTCTGTCCGCGGATATGAACGGATTCATCATAATCCAATCGAGTACACTTAGTCATACAGTTATGACTGCAAATCGTTCCTGTAATAAAGGGGAATGGGTTCTTTGAAACAATTACATCAAAAGCTTCCTCATAACGCCCTTCTCCTACTAAGCGCAGATACTCAGGCACATCCTGTTCAATAGGACATCCTACGGTACAAGGGGCTATAAAGCAATCGAAGACAGGCAGCTTAAGTTCTGTTTTACGATTGATCATATCCCTGGTTTCTTTAATATGGTTAGCATCCTCAAAGGAACTTTCGGCTAATGCTTTTAACTTTTCCATATCAAGTTTTTCAGACTCCTGATCCGTCATCATAGGATCTAAGAGCTCTGCTAATTGTTTAAAGCGCAAATAGGCCCCCGGTTTCAGCAAGGTCGTAGCCACTGTAATGGGTTGAATCCCCGTCTCAAAGATCCGGTCGATATTGAAGGCGTCCGCACCGCCGGAAAAAGAGATTTTAAGATCCCCATCAAACTCCGCAGCCAGCTTGTAGGCCAGATTGATGGTTAGAGGATATAAGGACCGACCTGACATATACATTTCTTCCCCAGGCAGTTCAGACTTTGTAATTCGACAAGGTAAGGTATTGGACATTTTGACCCCGAAGTCTTTTTGCTTTTCTTTAGCAAATACTTTAAGGCGTTTTAACATTTCAACCCCATCATTGAATTGAAGGTCATGGGTAAAGGATTCTTCCTTAATTTGAATATACTTGTAACCCATCTTATCGAACGTGTCTCTTACGTATTGATAGCCTAATAGTGTAGGGTTCATCTTGACAAAGGTATGCAATTTCTTTTCACTAATCAAGTATTGTATAATCGCTTCAATCTCCTGGGGAGGGGTTCCGTGCATGGTCGATAAGGTTATGGACGTGCAAATATTAGGTGATATCTGCTTAATATAAGCTTCATCAAGCTTTTTAAACTTATCAACATTATCCAAGAGAGAAGCCAGACACTCTTTAAAAATCGGAGTATTGGAAGCATCTTTAAGTCCTTCAATAAAGGCGTCTACTTTTGGAGATTGGATTCCCTTCAGGTCATATCCAACGCTCATATTAAACATAAATCCACGATCACTTTGGTTAAAAAACTCCTTTTGCAGGATATGGAGTGCAAACCAAGCTTTTACATACTCATCAAAGGCTCCCATAATTGGAAGTTCTGTAGACCATTCCGTGTTATAACACTCATCCTCAGCCAATATACACGGCTTCGGAATCTCTAACTCATCCATTATTTGAACGGATTTTAACTCAAAGAAGCGGCTGCCGCTAAGATAAGACGCAATTATATTTTGTGCTAACTGGGTATGTGGACCAGCTGCCGGACCAACGGGAGTCTCCATAGTCTCCCCGAAAAGCTTAAGGCGTTGGTTGTTTTGCTTATGAAAAAACTTGACCTCAGAAACTCCAAAAATTGTTTGAGTTCGTTTATATTCCTCAAACATCCAGTTGACCAGTTTATCAAAGGGAATCTGGATCATTTTATCATTCATAAATTTTTCAGTCATTATTTATCATTCCTCAATTCTTCCTAGAAATTTATCAACTATACTTCAGAGAAAGATAAGACTTCCTCTGAAGTAAGATTAGTATTATTCCCCTTTATAATGAGGACTGTCTACACATGTACAGACATGTCCTTCTAAGGATTTTTCGGCGGCTTTTAAAATGTTTTGGTATCCTGTACACCTGCACAAATGCCCTGAAAGCTCCCGTTTTAACTCTTCACGAGTGTAGTCTTTTCCACTCTCTTTTAAAGCCGTTGTGGTCAAGATAAGGCCAGGGGTACAGAATCCACACTGTACAGCTCCCTCGTCTACGAAGGCTTTTTGCACATCAGAGAGTTCTCCATTTTTTTCAGCGACACCCTCAATGGTCCGAATATCCTTCCCATCTGCCCAAACTGCTAAATAAATGCAGGTATCCGTAGGAACACCATCAATAAGGACACTGCAGGCACCACATTCTCCTACCCCACACCCTTGCTTAGCACCCGTAAAACCTAGATGACTTCTCAAAACATCTAACAACGATTCACGTACATCCACTTCAAAATTGTAAGCTTTACCATTTA
The DNA here is from genome assembly GCF_014237355.1 of Desulfosporosinus sp. Taxonomy (NCBI): domain Bacteria; kingdom Bacillati; phylum Bacillota; class Clostridia; order Eubacteriales; family Desulfitobacteriaceae; genus Desulfosporosinus; species Desulfosporosinus sp. The sequence goes on along the minus strand of NZ_JABZFS010000050.1, from coordinate 70,130 downwards.
CCGTAAAGGCAATTCGTTTAAACAACTTCCGCACCTCCTGCGCTCACAACGGCGGTTTTTAAAGCTCTTTGGGTGAGCTCCTCCACTAGATGTTCCCTATATTCTTTGGAAGCCCGCCATGAGGTTCTAGCCTTTGTAGATTTAACCGCCAGCTTCCCTATCTCTGCAAGGGTTTCTGATGAGATTTCCTTGCCCTTGGCATATTCTTCCGCCTCAAGGCATCTTAAAGGCGTTGGTCCCGCAACCCCAAGTCCAATCCTAACCTCATCAAACGTTACGCTTTCCACTTTGCAAAGGACAGCCACTCCAAGGGTGGCAATATCCATGGCTTCACGCATAGCAAACTTGATATAATGCCCACCGAAACCCTTATAATCTTCTGGTGCAATAAGAATCTCAGTTAATATTTCTCCGGGATTAAGGGCAACTTTGCCGGGTCCTAGATAGAACTCACGGATTGGAACGACACGCTCTCCAGCTTTGCTTTCTAGTTTAAGCTGAGCATTGAGGGCAAACAACGATGAGGCACTGTCTGCAGAGGTAGCACCGTTACAGACGTTTCCGCCAATGGTCGCAATATTTCTAATCTGCGGCCCCCCCATAGAAATAGCCGCTTCCGTTAAAATCGGTGCTGCGTCCTTAAGAATAGGATTGTGAAAAATCATAGAAAAGGTAGCCATTGCACCGATAACGATTGTCCCATTATCCGCTATACTAATCTTTTCTAAGGACTTAATCTTGCGAAGGCTTAAGAGCTCAACATCTTCAAGTTGCCCTCCGTGCATCTTGATGAGCATGTCTGTCCCGCCTGCAATAATCTTTAAATTAGGGTTGTCCGCAAGAAGCGCAGTTGCCTCGCTTACGGTTTCAGCATCATAGTAGCCTTTAATATCGTACATCTTATCACCGCCTTACTAGATTAATCCCTGTTCTTTAAACTTTTCAAAAACCCGCTGTGGATTCATGGGTATCCTATTGAAGGCAACATCCGTAGCATCCAGTACGGCATTACGAATTGCAGGTGCAGGAGAAACAATCGGAGGTTCTCCTAAGGATTTGACACCAAAGGGCCCAGTGGGATCTTCTTTTTCAACAAAGGCTGCGCCAATATCCGGAGTATCCATGATTGTTGGAAGTTTATAATCCAGCAAATTATTATTGAGAGGTTTACCCGTCTTCTCATCAAAGAGTAATTGTTCTGACAGAGCATAACCTATGGCCATGCTGACTCCGCCATGAACTTGCCCCTCAGCTAAAAGAGGATTAATGATCTTACCGGAGTCATGGACATTGTAGATTTCTAAAATCTTAATTTTCCCCGTCTTCATATCGACTTCTACTTCAGCAAACGTTACTCCAAAAGGGATCGCATTAATGCGAGCATTATTTGAAACATCACTTGTTATAGGTTGAGCATTAACCCTGTCATAATAGGATTGCATCGCAACTACTTCCAGCTCAATGACCTTTTCTCCCGAATCTTTGAAGACAACGGATTGCTCCTTAAGGTCTAACAGATGAGCAGGAATATCTGTCATACTGCTTGCGACAGTAAGAACTTTCTTTTTTACCTCTAAAGCCGCTTTTTCCACAGCCATCCCGGATACATAGGTTTGTCTCGAAGCATAGGACCCCGTATCAAAGGGAGTAATATCCGTATCTTGGGTACTTATCACATGTACCATATACATGGGAATTCCCAGGACTTCGGACACCATTTGAGCAAAGACCGTATCGCTTCCTTGGCCAATTTCAGTGGCACCCAGCTGAAGCTGAACCGAACCATCTTGATTCATGACAATTCGAGCACCCGCTAGTTCTAAGGCTACAGGATAGGTTCCTGAAGCATAGCTAAAGCAAGCCATTCCCAACCCTCGACGGATATCTCCAGTTTGTTCCTTGTACAAGGCTTTCTTGGCATCCCACTTAATTAACTCTCTGCCTTTGTCGATGCACTCACGGATACTGCAGCTTCTAATTGTATTTTTACTTAATGGGTCAACATGACCCTCTTTTACTACATTTTTCTTCCTAATCTCAATGGGGTCCAAGTTAAGCTTTTTCGCTATGTCTTCAATATGGGATTCAAAAGCAAAAAAGATTTGGGGTGTTCCATACCCTCGCATTGCCCCAGCCACCGGCAGATTAGTATATACGGTTAGAGGCTCATATTTTAACGCTTTTGTCGGGTAAAGATAACGGAACTTTCCTCCCCCACTGCTGGCGATAGAATGTCCATGAGAGGCGTAAGCCCCAGTGTTGGAAACGGCCGAAATATAAATACCATTAATTTTTCCGTCATTGTTAATTCCTGTTTTGATTTTAAATTTAAATGCATGACGAGTGCGAGTATCGATCATCGCCTCTTCCCGGGATAACTCCAGCCTTACAGGACGACCGCCCACAGCCAAGCTCATTGCTGCATTCAATGGCTCGATGCAGACATCTTGCTTATTACCAAACCCGCCCCCAATATATGGCTTGATAACTCGTACACGCCCCCAGGAAATGCCTAGAGATTGGGCGACAATCCTGCGCACAATATGAGGGATTTGTGTAGAGGTCATGATAACAATCCTGCGATCCGAATCAACATAAGCATGGGATACTTGATTTTCTAAATGACAGTGCTGAACTATGCTTGTTTCATATTCACCTTCAATAACATGATCGGATTCCTTTAAAGCTTCTTCAATATTGCCCATTTCATATCCCTTTGAGGATATGATGTTTCCCTCGCAATCATCATGAATTAAAGGCGCTCCTTCTTTAAGCGCAGCATCCGTACTAGTCAAAGGCTCTAAAACTTCGTATTCAACTTCAATCAGCTTTAACGCCTTTGAGGCGATCAAGTCGTCGGTAGCAACTACAGCAGCAATATTATCTCCTACAAATCTGGCCTTCTGAGTCAAAATATTTCGATCTTCTTTATCCCGGTGGGTTTCTTCGAGGGCATAAGGATGCCCCGCCGTGCTATATTTAAGTTCTGCAACACCTACTTCATCTGTAGCCATTGCCTCAATTATGCCGGGAATAGCAGTCGCAAAACGAATATCCGGTAAATCTTTGTACGTAAGTACAGCCTCAACTCCAGGTAGCGCTTTAGCCTTACTTACATCAATCGATTTAACAATGGCATGCGCATAGGGACTGTGCAGAATCTTCCCAACTAACATATTTCTTTCAGAAAAATCATCTGTATATTTGGCCTTGCCTGTCACCTTGGCTACAGCATCGACTCTTCTAACACTTTTTCCTACAACTGTATAAGCCATTTTGTTTCCTCCCGTCCCTAACAATTTTTTACCCATTAACGGTTCTAGCATATGTAACTGTGCAAAATTCATGCCAACCAACCAAACTGTCGAAAAATGAGTAAACAACGCGTTTTCGTATTTAACTTAAAAAGGCCCAGTTATCACATTGATAGGTGATGGTCATTTTAAAGCCCTTAAGCCCCTATGCATGCCCAAATTATCAAATTGATAGGTTAATTATCATTATAGTAAGCATTAATCATTTTGATATCCCCATTTAATAGTCACTCAATGTTATAACGGGCAAGTTTTCGATAAAGTGTTGCTATCCCAATCCCTAAAGCCTTTGCCGCTTTTTCTTTGCCTTGAACCCCTGCACCAAACATTTGATAACAGCGCTTAATAGTCTCCCGTTCAACCTTTTCAAGATTGAATTCATCCTCTTCATTTTGGGTCTTGATATTCTTGAGTCTCGGAGAAAGATGCTCCTCAGTTAAGGTTGAATCTTTAGCTAAATTCATTGCATATTCAATGATGTTCTGCAATTCACGAACATTGCCCGGCCAACTGTATTCCATAAGCTTTTGTCGGAATCCATTGGATATTAATTTTACGTTCTTATTCAGTCGTTGATTAAACCCTTCAATAAAGTGTTCACACAAGATTTGCAAATCTTCTTTTCTGTCCCGTAAAGGTTTAATGTCGATTGGAAAAACATTAATTCGATAGTAGAGATCTTCACGGAACTCGCCCTTGGTCATCATTTCCTCAAGGTTGCGATGAGTGGCCGCAATAACTCGAACATCCACAGGGATTGGAACTATTCCACCAATCCGTTCAATTTGACGTTCTTGCAGTACCCGGAGAATTTTTGCCTGCAAAAATAATGGCATATCCCCTATTTCGTCAAGAAAAAGTGTACCTTTATTGGCTAACTCAAACTTTCCGATTTTCCCCCCTTTACGCGCACCGGTAAAAGCACCTTCTTCGTACCCAAAGAGTTCACTTTCCAGTAGAGCTTCCGGAATTGCTGTACAGTTAATCGCCATAAACATGCCTTGTTGCCTAGAACTGAGATTATGAATTGAGCGAGCCAACATTTCCTTACCTGTTCCACTTTCCCCGCGGATCAAGACCGTTGATTGACTCTCTGCAACAACCTTAGCTCGTTCTCGAATCTGACATACTGTGTCACTCACACCTAAAATATCATCAATAGTGTACCCCGCATCTTGTAAGGAAAGGCGATGGACAATTCGTCCTATTTCGTCAAAAGGCCGAAGGGTTACACCAATACTTTTAACTCCATCTTCACTATCAATGGGCAACGCTCTTAAAATCATTTGCACTCGATTCTTTTTGGTTTCTAAATGCACTTCCCGTTCGACCACTTCATCCCCATTGGCCCCTACTCTGAGAATATCCAGGACAATTTGCGGTGCGAACAAGCTCTTTAAATGACTCTTTGGAGTAAGCAAATTTGCACTGAACAGACGCTTAGCAGCTTGATTATAGTGAAGTACATTACCCTCGAGATCGACAGTAATTAACCCTTCTTCCAAACAATCGATAATAGAATTAAGATAATGGTTTGCCGAAACCAATCCCGCTAAAAATTCCTGCTCTTTCATTTTAAGCGCTATAGTTTCTGCCATTTTTGTTAGGAAAATTAAGTATGATTGTTGATTTTCCTGGATTAGTGTAGCTTGTGCCTCGGTAAAGCATATTAGACCAATTACCCCTACTGCTTTATCATCCAAATTGATGGGCGAAACAACCTCATACTTCTCAGAGCAGTTCCCACGGGCTTTACACGGGGCACATAAGGGATGAACACCTGGTGTTTCTATCACAAATTGGTGACCGGTCCGTAAGACTTCCTGGTAAATATACCCCTGCCGATCCATAGATTGACCGACCCCTTTTTGATACCTGCCTGTCCCAGCGATACGCATCAGTTTATGATCCGCTATCTCAATATCGATCTTCACAACAGTAGCGATTGCTTCTGCAATTTGTTGTGCATAATCTTTAACGGCCATAAGTTCAACCATTAAGCTACCCCCATTAATACTATTATTTCTCATAAAGTCTTTTAATATGACAAATAGTTACTTCTACTTACTTTTTCCCTTATATTTATTATTCGTTTCAAAATGATAATATCCTTTATTTATTTATCACTTTGATAAAACTTAATTGTTATTCCCAAAAGCTAATAGCCGTAGCTTATAACACCAACATAATAGAAGAGGCCGATTACTAGAAGATTAAATAAGATTAAGAGTGGTGACCCCACTCTGAATTTTGTGCGTGTGGTCTTGTGATGGAAAAATTTCATTCCCGCATAAAGCCCTACTCCTCCCATTAACCCCCCCATAAGGAGTAAACTTGATTCTGAAATTCTCCAGCGGTTCATTTTTGCCCGTCGTTTATCCCTTCCCATGGCAAGAAAAACGTAACAGTTCCAAACAAAGTAGGCCCCTAAAAATACTTCTATGCTCATTTGCATCTCCTCCTTCGATTCTCCTATCCTTCCTAGCAAAGGGTTTGTCAAAAACTCCAATGAAAAACTCCTACCATAATGTAGGAGTTTTCAAGTCTTTCATAATAAGTTATTATTCTATCATAGATCATCCATTGACCATAAACGGGATTCGGTACAATATAACGGTAGCTTTCGCTGGTGAATATATTGTTAAAAATTGAATTGACAAACCACCTATCTTCTCATATAATAATCAATGTTACGCGGTCGTGGCGGAACTGGCAGACGCGCTAGATTCAGGTTCTAGTGCTCGCAAGGGCATGGAGGTTCAAGTCCTCTCGACCGCACCACTTTAAAAATTGCTGTACACACATTTTTACACACATATGTACAGATATGAAAGATAAAATAAGAACCGAGACAGAGCTCTCGGTTCTTATTTTTTATTCTTCAATATAAAAACTATCCAAACTAATCCTAAATAAGGTACGTATTTTATGGGCTACCCTCGCTGGAGTTTTGCCGAAATCATCTTCATATTCCCTGTAGCATTCTTCCGTAAGACCGCAATGATTTGCTAACTCCTTAATACTATACCCGCTCGATTCCCTGGCGGATTGTAATGTAATCATGACCATATTCTGTTTCCCTTCATTTCCCGCTTGCAAAAGAAGGTTACTACTGGATATAATCAAAGGATAAGAACCCCTTCTTCGGAAGCGTGTTTCTTAGTAAGGAAGTCCGGAACTCTTGACGGGGTGTACGGGCTTCCTTGTTGTTTTCTACCTTCGTCTCGCTCGCTTCTTTCCACCACTGGGTTTCCTTATTGGTTCGATCCTTAGTCCATTATCCCCGACCAATACCCTGTACTTCTCTCCCTGTAACTGAACAATCTCACCAGCCTCAAGACCTGAAGCATCCAACTCTCCACCCATGTTGATCCTACGTCTAGTCCATGTCTCCCCATCATCCACGCTGACCTTAACTTCAACCTGTGTACTACCCTCACTAAAGCTTGCAGCATAGCCTTCATTATAGCCTGCAGCATAGCTTTCATCGCGGCCTTCACTATAACTTTCATCGTAGCCTTCATAATACCCTTTATCGCAGCTCACATCGTCATGCGTTTGCACTTCCAATTTGATCCCCTCCTCAAAACTTTTATTATTTTCCCTTGAATGCATGTTACTTTGCGTTCAAGAGGAATAATGTCGAACTATTAAAATAGTCATTGATACATAGCCCTAGGCATAATCACCTCATGCACTCCTCTTCCAGGCATCTTTAGGTCTCCCATAAGTACCGCCTGATAGATCGCTCGTTTACCAAAGCGGGCTCGGATACTTTCAATGGCGTCCTCCACCCTTTCCCTACGTTCCCTTTTAGTGGGGTCGTCAAATAAATTTAGTTGCTCCGGCATTGACTTTGAAACTAGGTTAATCGCTCTCACTGTTATGGACCGGACATGGGTGTGCCAGAAATAGTTTTCTTCAAACATTGAACGAGCCTTGAGGGCGATCTCCATTGGGCTTTGGGTCACTGTGTCGAGCTGTGCCTGGTGTTGTTTATACATAAGTCCGTTGTCTTTAATCGTAATCTGAATCCCTCGAGCGCATAGTTCATGAACCCGCAGTTTATGCCCGACATCCTGGGACAGCTCCAGCATAACCTTCCAGACCTCCTCGTTGTTTTCCAGATCGGCGGTGCAAGTGATGCCATGCCCGATGGATTTTACCGGCGAGTGGTAACCCGCGTTCATGACACGGGAGGTATCTTGTCCGCTGGCGAAAACCCATAACTGCAAACCATTTTTACCAAAAAGTCTCTGCATGAACTGGTGACCGGTGCTCACGATATCCCCGATGGTATGCAGACCATAACTCGCTAGTTTTTTCCGTGTAGCCCTTCCAACGAAGAGCAAGTCACTGGCGGGGAGCACCCAGACCTTTTCCTTAAAATCCTCCTTACTGATGACGGTGATAGCATCCGGCTTTTTCATGTCTGAGCCGAGCTTAGCAAAGATCTTATTGAAGGATACGCCGATGCTTACCGTCATGCCCAACTCTTCGCGGATAGTTTTCCTGATCTCTTCGGCTATTTCGATCCCGGATCCCTTCAGACTCTGGCTGCCGGTCACATCGCACCAACACTCATCCATCCCATATGGTTCCACCTGATCCGTATACCGCTGATAGATGGCTCTCGTCATCTTCGAATATTTCAGATACTGTTCATACTGCGGCGGTACTACGATAAGGTTCGGGCACAGCCGCTTCGCCTCCCAATGACCATCCCAGTTTTTACGCCCGCTTTTTTAGCCAGTTCCGACTTTGCGAGCACGATACCATGCCGATCCTCTGTGCTTCCACAGACGGCAACTGCTTTCCCCCGCAGTCTTGGGTCAAGCATCATTTCAACGGAAGCGTAGAAAGAGTTCAAATCGCTGTGCAGAATAACTCGACCCATGTCCAACCTTCTATCACCTTCTCATCGTAAAACTTCACTATACCTCTTAAAAATACTGCGCATTTCTCTTGACACAGAACTATTTGAGGAAGTATGATGAATACATCTTCTCCGTACTTCTACTTTAGGTTAGCAGTTATACGAAGTTGTGTCAACGAAGTTTCAGAATTTTGGTAATGTATATCTTTACAACTTCTCATTGAAAGGAAATGGCGTGTTATGAAAAGTTTTGGTGAAAAAGTAAAAGAAGCTCGCGAGATTATGGACATGAGCCAGGCAACGTTGGGAGAAAAAGTTGGAGTGTCTCAACGTTCCATCACTGCTTATGAAACGGGTAATGCAAAACCTCGGGGCGGAACAGTGAGAAAACTCGCCCGAGCTTTAAATGTGTCTACCGATTATCTTCTCAACGACGATATTGACGACCCACAAAGCGGGATCGCCAAAGATCCCCATCTCGAGAACATCCGCGAAACCCTCGGCTCACGTGCGGAAGCAGAAGCAAAGGTTCTTCTCGAAAAGAATACGGCACTCTTCGCCGGTGGCGCTTTGTCCCAGGAAGGAAAGGATGCCTTCTTCGAAGCGATTATGACAGCCTATGTCACCTGCAAAGAAGAAGCTCGTAAAACCTATGGCAGAAAGAATAAAGGGGAATAACCCAAAAACCGCCTTATTGAGGCGGCAAAAGACATACTTATGAACTGTCAACACTATGAACCTTTAAACGGTATTAACAGGAGATGAGGATAATGCTACGAATCAGCGAGGATGTTGATGTATGTCTATTGAAACTATTTCCAAAGAAGTGAAGCGTATCCGAAAAAAATATGCTGAGAAAGATCCCTATGCTCTCTGCCGTGCCATGAAAATCTCCCTGATATTTAAGTCCATGGGAACAGACTGCGAATCGTGCAAGGGATTCTATTTTTATCAGTCCAGAAAACAGGCCATTGTAATCAATAGTGATCTGCCCGAAGAACTGCAGCGCATCATACTGATGCATGAAATCGCTCACGCCGTACTGCATCGTAAATCGTCTGGTATTAAGGCCTTTCATGATTTTGCCCTTTTTGATGAAACGTCTATCTTTGAGTATGAGGCTAATATTTTTACCGCGGATTACCTTTTAGAGGATGACGAAGTACTCAGCCTACTAAATGAGGACCTTTCATTTTTCGGAGCAGCGTGTCGTCTGAATGTACCTGCGGAACTGCTGGACTTTAAATTCCGGGTCCTGAAACGGAAAGGATACAAAATCATCGATCATCCGATGATAGCAAGTTCCAATTTTCTTAAGAAAGTATAGTGGTGGAAAATGGATGATATAAAAGTTTATGTGGAAGTAGTGGTTGCTTTTGCCCCTGACGGAAGTCTATTGCCAAGGTCTCTCACTTGGGAAGACGGGCGTCAATATGTCATTGACCAGGTATTGGAGGTCCGCCCTGCACCCGCTATGAAGGCTGGCGGTCAGGGGGATCGTTATACTGTCCGTGTCCAGGGCAGGGACAGATATCTCTTTTTCGAGCGTAATGCCAGTCTCGGGGGTAATAACATCGGGCGGTGGTTTGCAGAACGACGCAATGCAAATTAATACTTCTTCGAAAGGCTGACGTTCGCTTGACGTGACTAAGGCTTGAAAGGGTGTTTGCCAACATGCAGTTTAGTGAAAACCTAAAATTATTAAGAGAGAGACATAATCTTTCTAAGATTCAGCTGGCGAAAAATAATTGGTACGACTGATCGTGCTCTATATAACTACGAAGCTAATGTCCGGATCCCTAAGCTCGATGTTGTTACCAAAATGGCAAATGTTTTTGGCATAACAGTGGACGCTCTCGTTAGTAATCAGGAACAGATATCTTCTTCTACTGATGCTGCTAGAGAGGCGTTTTTACAGACCGCTAAAAAGCCTTATAGAAGTCGAGGCAAAAAAGAAGCAGAAGCACTGTTAGTACGTGCTTCCGCCTTATTTTCAGGTAGCGATCTAGACGCGGAGTCCAAAGACAAATTCTTTCGAGCCCTAACTAATGCTTTTCTTACTGCTAAGAAGGAAGCGCTCAACACATATGAGGTAAAACAAAATAAGTAAAGCTAAAAGGTTAGAACAATGAGGTTATTCCTTCTCTCGTGGTTAAATGCCTTTTTAGATACCCAATACTTCCCACCTGACTGTAAGCTTTTCCCATGTTAGACTTGCATTAGAGGTGGAATTATGTTTATTAGTCCTATGCTTCTACACAAAGTGGATAGCCCTTTTAATGATGATGACTGGCTTAGTGAGCTAAAATTAGACGGTGTCCGTTTTATCTATTCCACTATGAACGGATCACACTTTTATACTCGACATGAGAACGAAGTAACTGAACGCTTTCCCGAACTTGTTACATCCCAGATACCCAAGGGTACGATTCTCGACGGTGAAATCGTTATTTCAGATGAAAATGGTAAGCCCCATTTTGAGGAATTAATGAGTCGGTTTCAAGTTAGTAGTCCAAAGCGAATATCTAGTATATCTCGGACCAAGCCAGTAACATTCTGTGCGTTTGATGTGGTCTATTATAAGGGTAGAAAAATAAGCCACCTACCCCTTTTAGATCGAAAGGAAATTCTTAATGAAGTACTGCCCGACGACTTCCCGCTGATCACGAAAGTTCCCTCCATCGCGGGAAATGGTAAAGCACTGTTCGATCTAGTTAAAGAGCAAAACCTTGAAGGAATTGTCCTTAAAAAGAAAGACTCCAAATATGAGCTTGGAAAACGATCTCAAAACTGGTTGAAGGTCATTAACTATCAGTATGCAACGGTAGGAATTACTGGGTTTAGAAAATCAGAGTTTGGTTGGCTACTCCAGTTCCCTAACGGAAAACCAGCTGGCATTATGGAGCTTGGTGTTCCTACTGAAGCCCGAATGGCAGTTTACCGTTTATCTAAAATGGTAGCATGTAAGGAAGTAAATGATTTCGTTGTCTTTCCTGAACCACTAAAATGCAAGGTAAAATATCGAGAATTGACCAAGTCTGGATATTTAAGGTTGCCTTCATTTATTGAGTTTGCGAGTTAAGTGGACATAGCTAAAGGGCCCAGCATTAGTGCTAGGGCCCTTCCTATAATTTCTTTAGCATCCTTACTACACAACTTATAAAACATAACAACTGTCACTATTTTAATTCTCTTAGTTTCTAGCTCATCTAATACACATTCTCCATTCAAAACCCCAATAATCTGCCTATGTTATTCGATAGATTCACTGATGAGATGTCTTAGCGCCATTGTTTGCAAAAAATAGATCCACAGTGTGCATCAAAGACTTGGACCCAGAGCAAGAGACTTGACATGGGGATGTTGATGCTACCCTAGCGCAAAGGGATGGGGCTTACCTCAGATGCTGACATCATATATGCCTCATCCCTCGACCCATTGAAGCATCTGACATGGGGTCCCATGTCAAGTCTCGACCCTAGAGTGCGGTTATGAATTTACAAGCCAATGGACATGAAGCACCATCACTGCTGCATAAGCAATCAGAACAACCCCCAACGAATATGTAACAAACTTGCGCGATCTATTCCGTATCTTCCAAAATATAAAACCTAGAATAACAGGCAGCATCAACTTGACAGCCATAAATACAATTGGACTTTTTCCAATTAGCCATTCCATGACCGGATTTACTTCTTCGATGGCACCTAGTACTAACCCCCAAAGTGTCAATGTACCATCGAGTAGACTTAGTATTATGAATGCCATACATCCGAAGATGATTGCATTATCTCTTGAGTTAAACTTACTACGCTCCATCTTCAGAAGAGCTTTCCTTGTGCTTGGTTTTTCGCGTGTAGTCTTTCTTTGATTTATGGGGGCGTGTGCCAGTATTAAAGAGAGACCGTGTTCTTGGCTTACGGATCTTTGATTTCTTTTTCATACATATTTCTCTCCAAGTTAAAAACTATGTTAGTAATTACAAAACGCTCAATCCTTGTGGAATTTAGGACAAAAAATTGACCTACACTCGGCGAGTTCATTATGTAGTCGTACCTTCTTTTAATGCTACCATTAATAACATAGGGTACAGCTAACGGTGCGCTTCCATTTTGCTCCTTCTTATATTTCACAAACTCTTCGTCATTCTGAGCATGCCCATATTCTATAAGAATCTTGTAGATTATTACAAACTCAATCCACTCAGAAATTCACTTAACTTATTAATTAAATTCAATTAGACATGTAGATAATTACCCCGATAAATTAAACGAATTTTGGATTGACTTAAACTCGCAGTATCTAGCTTAATTCTCTTGACGATTTTTGTTGCGTCGTTCAAAATCTGCATCAATCTCTGCTTTCCAGTTATCAGCAATCTGTCTGTTGGCCCGAATTTCGCTGACGACATGGTTGACAGCTTCGTAATTCAGCCTCGTACCCTCACCATCCGCGTGATAGTTCGCAGCACGGTCAGCACTGATCCCAACCTTGGCAGCCGTAGCTATGGCGTCAATATTGGCTCCCAAAAAAATGAACTCCCAGCCGTATTTTTCTTTCTGCCGTTCAATCATTTTCTTGATCGTTGCAGCGGTGTACTCACGACTGGCATTTTCCATACCATCGGTTGTGATCACCAACACCACCTTATCCGCTCGTTGGTCCTTGCTGGTATGCTGCTGTACATTGCTAATCTTTTGTATGGTCTTACCGATAGCATCCAGTAGAGCAGTGCAACCACCAACATAATATTCTTTCTCTGTGATCGGTCGTATACCCTTGATGTTGATTCTATCATGTAGAAGTTCATAGTTGTCATCGAATAGCACCGTAGTGACTATGGCTTCACCAGGCTCTTTCTGCTGTTTACTAACCATCGCATTGAAGCCACCGATGGTGTCGCTCTCCAACCCTGACATGGAACCGCTTTTATCTAGGATAAAGACCAATTCAGTTATGTTCGTTTTCATTCTGTTATCCCCTTTGCATCTTTGATGGTTAAAGGATACCAAAATAAAGAGGCTAATAGGTCGCTTTCAAAACGACAATTAGCCTCCGAGCAGAACTTGGTCGAAAGCAAACAAGGCTTCGTTAATTTCGAAGATGTTATAATTGCCTTCTTCGATGAAGTACTCAATGATGAGATCAAACTTGTTACTGCGCGACAAAGTATATCCAGCTTTACTCAGGAGATCATGGGTTTCGTCCATATTCAGCTGGAGAGCAATGGCAAAAGCTATGGCTGTAACCCTGCTGGGATTATAGCCTTTTCCGCTGCGGATTTTGGAAAACAGCTTACGGTCGATATTGGCTCGCTTATAGGTTTCGACCTCGGTCATGCCCTTTTCTTTAATGAGCCGCAAAAGCATTTGAGGAAATGACTCCTCCAATTGTTCTAGCACTTCCTCTAAACGCCTTTTCCTTTGTGGCTGGGCTGGGGCGGCGGGGTAAGAAGCCCTTGGCCGGAGAATTGTCTGTGATTCTTCAAGTCGCTGGTATTCATAAGATTCTATAACTCTGTTTCTTAAAGGATATTGGTGTTCTTCAACGTAGTTATCATCAATGTATCGTTCTATGGCTGAAAAAAGCTTGGCACTTAGCCTAAAGGCTTTCTTATCATAGACAGCCAAATAAACGTTCATCTCATGGTTTAAGAGGAATTCACTGATTGCAGAAATGGCAATCTGTAAGGCCTGCTCCTTCGGGTACCCATAGATCCCGGAAGAAATCAGAGGAAAGGCGATGGATTCGCACCCCTGCTGAAAGGCCAGTGTCAGCGAGCTGGTATAGCAATTATGTAACAGCTGTGCTTCGCCTGAACTGCCACCCCGCCAAATTGGTCCGACCGTATGGATAATATGCTTGGCAGGAAGGCTATAGCCACTTGTCATAACTGCCTCGCCAACCTGGCACGCTCCGATGCTGTCGCATTCAGCTTGCAGTTTTTCAGCCCCGGCGGCAGAGAAAATAGCTCCACATACTCCACCGCCCATTTTCAGGGCAGTATTGGCAGCGTTGACAATTGCGTCAACGGATATTTTTGTTATATCGTTACGGATTATTTCCAGTGGCATAAGTGCGAATTCCCCTTTCGAAGGATTACTGGACATACTTCAAACATTAACTACCAGTAGTGTGACTCTTTCAACTCAGAGGCAACCATAACACGCGCATCAAGCATGAAAGGTTATTGTCTCCGCTATGACGCCAGGTGCTCTCGACCAAAAGACAAAATTATTGATTTTGGTAACATCATCAGCGGCATTTCCTTCAGAGAATAATCCTAAATGATTATAATAGACCAATATAACCAAAGCCGCTCAAAAAAGCGGCTTATAGTTTTTCAGTTCTTAATACTCGAACAACGCTCGTTCAACCCAAATGGACCACGATCAAGTTAATAGGCGGTATTCGCCGGGAGAAACCCTTTCTAGAACGCGTAATTCTTCTCGAATAGTTGATGAGCTATTTCCACCACGAGATATTGGAACCATATCTGCCATAGGAGTACCGAAATCCTTCCATATGTCCCCGTACTTCTCTCTGACCCAACTTTTAATTTCATCTATACTTCTTGTTCTACCTAAAGCCTTAAAAGCCTCAATAATTGCTTCGGGTTGCGTCATCTAATACACTCCTTTACCGTTGGGTTGTTTCTCGGAGTACCATTATTCGCCAATCTCATATCAAATTCTTGATGAATTTCTAAACTCCTTCAATTAATGTAAATATAATTCCAAAAGAAAAAACGCAAATTTACCGTCTTCAAAAGCCTGTCCTGTGTTCAATTACATAAAGGTGGCTGCCTTTAATTTTTTACACCAGATCTCCATATGCCACCATGAAGTAGGGCAGATCTAAGTCGTTTATGTCCAAGCTGCCCTGTCGGAACAAGTTGAGATAATGAGTCCTAAGTTATAAAAAAGGCCCACCGTGGTACGCTTTCTTAAAGAAGAGGCGTGGTGGGATCTGTTGTGATAACTATAAAGTATCTTAAACGAAAGGTCAATGTGTAATATCTTTAAAATTCGACAAGTACCTGGTACTTATCGTTTTATAATTATCGATTTAAGAATTCCCTCGTTTTTCTATGAATGCTTCCTGCAATAAACCTCAACCTTGTCTCCAAAGTTTCCTGACAGTTTCTCCTGCCAATAGGGGACAGACAATCTCAGCGATTTCAAAGCATCCTGGTACTTATCCTCTCCGATTTCCTTTTTGATTTTTTCCATATAATACTCCAGGTCGTTCATTTTCATTGTTCGGGTGTTGGGTTCACCCTTAACAAGGTTTGCGAGAATGTTCAGATAGATAAACGCACTTCCACGGTTCATTCCAGTTTTCTTAGACACTTCCGTGCTTAACTGACTGATTTCGCCAGATCCCTCGAGGTGCCTTAAGAACGAGCGCCAGACTTCTTCAACCATATCAGGTGTAATCTTATTATTACTGCGTGTTACCTGATTGAACTCATAATCATACGTCTCGTCGGAGTTCTCAGAAAGATCGGTCTCTGCTTGGCTTGATGTCGAAGCAGCCATCGTCAGCGGTAATCCCTTTTCTAAGGCGACCCTTCTTAGAAAAATACTAACCGCAATCTCCGTATTCATCCCGAGGGAATGCAGGATCTTCTCAGCGTCACGTAACGCTACATCATCGATGTTTATTTCAATCTTTGCCATCTGAACACCTCCATAAAATACTATCGACTTTCTTAGGTTTACTATAATAAGTCTAGTATTTTTTGTAAATAGTATTTTGCAGTATTTATATTTACTATAAGAAAAAGTGTAGTATTTATGGATCAACAGTATAGAAGGCTCCGAAGATGGTTCAAGGCATTAGACCGGAGGCGTTCTATATGGCTTTCACTGTAGCTCAGTGCATCCATCAGGCGAAAGGTTGCACCGGATTTCTAGAGGGAGGGACCTACGCGGAACGACAGAAATGACATTCCACATGCACGTTTCGCCGAGTACGACTAACTTTCAATCTATACTACCTTGTTAATTTTTATAACATAGTTAATTTCAACCTCTTGCTTAGCGCCGTCGGTTTCCACAATCACCCGATCAAATTTTAGCTCCCCCTTTTCATCGGCTAATTTTAAGATACCTTGTAGGGTAGACCTCTTCCCGTTTTCGAGATAAGTTACCTTACATAGTACCGGTTCTTTGAGAAAATAGGTGAAATTGATGTCTCTACGTTGAAATAACTCAGCGGTGTTGATAAATTTGAGTTCTTCTTCTTCGAAGCTTATCCTTTGTTCATCCGTATGCTGATCAACCATATCCTTGGCGTGCCCGGACAGCTGTTTGTAAACTTTATCCGCAATGCTGCTGAGAGAATCTTGAAAGACAGTGCCCTCGCTCAATAATTTTAAACCCACAGTTAAAGCATAGATCTCACTACTATTCATCGCTAGAAAAATAGGATGGATCAATGAAGAGTAGGAGTTCTTTTTTCGTTTCAGTTCAGCGATCTGCATCCTGCTATCCATAAACTCGAAACCATCAATAAGTATATTTAAGTCATCCGCCAAAGACCTCTCCCTAATTCCGAAATCCTCAGCGATTTGAGCTCTGCTCTTGTCTCCGGAATGAAGATATTTGAGCATTTTTAATAGTTTCTCACTCTTGTCCCGATAGTTAAAATTGCTAAATAAATCTTTGCTATAGGGAAGGCCAAAACGTGTTTTCAAGTGCTTAAAAAAATGTTCAAGGCGGCAGGTTAACTTATATTTATCATTGGGATAAGATCTAATACCAGCAATAACACAGTAATTGAAATCATCCGGGTCTGCTAGAATATCCCGAATCTTAATCTCTAAAATATCCGATCGTTTAGAAAGACTCTCCTTTCCTCCATAGTAATTTTTGAAGAAGGTGCCTAAAGCATCAACGTCTGCTAAATGCGCCTTTTTATTTTTTCCAGGGAGCTCATTGATTTCGTCGATGAGCTTTTTCGTGTCAGCAAATACCGGCATGATTGATCGAACCTCCAAACCTTTCTTGGAACCATTATATCGTTCCATCCGTTTAGTTCAAATATGAAGCTAGGCTTCATCGAATCCAGTGTCAAAATGGGTTATTCTTTGGACATAAAGACACCCCCACTTTGAAAGGAGAATGAACTATGAAAACTTATGTCATCGGTGATATCCATGGATGCTTTGCTCAGTTCCAAAAACTTCTCGAGGTAATCAAGCCAGATTTAAGAAACGATCGCCTGATAATGCTGGGTGATTATATCGATCGGGGGCCAAATAGTTATCTGACCTTACAAAAAATCATCCATCTACAAAAAGAATTCGGAAATCAGCACGTTATCTTATTGCGTGGAAACCATGAACAAATGGCAATCGACTACTTAAACACCCCGACCTATTTAAGCAACTGGAGCTGGAACGGTGGTGATTCTACCTTGAAAGACCTCCAAAAACACGGCGACGATCTTGCTAACTACAAAGACTTTCTGCAACGTTTACCCCTCTATTACGAGGATGAGTACTTCATTTATGTACATGGTGGAATTCGATACGGCATTAGCTTAAATGAACAGAAAGAATCGGACCTGCTTTGGCTACGAGGGGAATTCTACCGGAATCCAGCCAGCGAAAAGAAACCCGTCATTTTTGGCCATACGCCAACTCGAACGATTAACGGTGCCTGGAAGCCGTATATTCATCGAAACAGAATCGGGATCGACACCGGGTGTGTCTATGAGGGTTTATTAAGTGCGCTCGAACTTGTAGAGGGAAAAATCAAAACGATTATTCAGGTCGGAAAAAAAGAAGCTGCTTAAAAATTAATATCTTTAAATATTTGTGAAAGAAGGAATTAAATAATGAAGAATCAAGTGAATCAGGTACTAGAGGAAAAACACGAGTTGGTCAATAATCTCTACGGCATATATGTGGACTGGCAGATCGATCATAATATTTTCGGGGATCGAATCGATCCCCACGGGATTCATTGCTTTGAGGATTTTCTGAACTCTAGTCAATGGCAAATTGCTAAAGTGAAGCTTGCCGGTTCTGAACGGCTAATCTTTGATATTGATTTGAGGTTATTTAACTATTGTAAAATGACAAGGTTAGAAAAGACCGTCCTCGAGGAGGCTATTCCCGGAATAAAAATCACACAACGGCTAAAGGAATGGTATACCAAGACCGGTTTGGCCCCGCTGTATCAGATGACCTACTATTTGAAGGGTGAGTCGCAATACCTGGAGATGTTTCCTTGACTTTTGCAACTCTCTAATTTCCATTTGACATATTCGCTTGGCATACATTTAGCGCAGGGACGATAACCCGCCGCAATGGCTGTCTGTTCTTCTGCGAAAAAAACACGATGTTTAATATACTGCCCCTTTGCTATATAGGATAGGGCTGAAGGACAATCTAAGCGCCCATATATTTTTAACTTACGATGACCTCCTATAGTTCCTTTATGTTCGCTTTTATAGGGGGTACCATTTGCATCTAAAAGGCTATAAGTCTTAATAAAACTATCCTCAGCCACTTTAATCACCTTTACTTCCTGTCGTAATTGGATAGTACTGCCGTGAAAGGTCGGTCTTAATGATACACATAATAATGTCTCAGCTTCCTGTTATACTAAACCAATAAGGTATTAGCACATGAATACGAATATAAGGAGGCAACAGAATTGAACTCTCTACTATTAATCAATAATGCGACAGTATTTATCGAGACTACTATTGCAGATGACAACTACGTATTTCAACAAAGTTCCGAAGGGACGTATTCCGATTGGGCAAATGGGTGGAATAAACCTAAAGAAGACAGCACAACCGCACATACCTTGAATTGGGAAATTGATGGATCTTTTCAATTTAATTCGGAGACAGTCGGTCTAGAAGATTCAAGTGAAGAGATTGGGAAGCCCTTCAATCTGGGAGATGACTTAATTGTACTTAGCTATTACGAGCCTAAAATTATCAGCAAGATCACGCCTAATGCATCTTACTGGTCTTATTACTTCTCCCTTAAATGTCTCTATGATGCAGGTGCTCTGGATGAGAAGATCTTCGATTATTTCAATAATGAGGTCTTCTTCCCTGATTATGCAAAGGGTTTTTTCTTTCCTGATGACACACTGTTTTGTGAGTGGGAAAAAGGTACCGATGAATACTTTCAACATCATGTTTGTGAACAGATCTTTGATGAGTTAGTCGCCAGGGACTACTTGAGGTTTTACCGACCAAAAATTGATCCACAATCCATTGAAATTACTTATAGCCCAGGCTGTACTCAACCAAATTCGACAACCGAAACCTTAAGAAAGGATTTTATGGAATTTATCAATGCTGGTTATTATCTTGCAGTATTCAAAATAATCCCGGATATTGAAGGTAAAGAAATCATTGAAACCCTCTCAACAGAAACGAAGCAATGGTTAGCTAAAATAGAGATTTAATTTTCTATTATCCTTACTGAAAATTTGTGACTAGCATCTGCTAGTCACATTTTGATTTGAAGACCTTTAACAGCCTCCAACTAGAAAACTTTCGTCTACATTAGTCTAGATCTCGTACGAATCTGCTGACATCTTAGCATGAAGAACTTTTTACAACTGCATCAATTCTATGAAACCTCCGCAGTCTTCTTCATAACTTACCCAGGTGTAGGCTCCCTCATCTTCCAATCAATACTGATCGGTACTGTGCCTTAATGACTTTGAAAATGAGGCATACCGTTTGTTTGATTACCAGTAAAAATCCAACGAAATAATAAGTAATATGTCAATTATCGGGACGAGGTCTACAAGAATAAAATAATAATCTATACCAATTCGAATATAGTCGCTTCAAGTGTCTTTCATCAAGAAATGCGGATTACGAGCCAAAAAGCCAGAGCTTATTAAATTGGTATAATAGGTTTACAAATTGATAATATGTATATATTGCCGCAGAAAGTTACCCCTATTAATACCATTAATCCACTTGGCCCAAGAAGCATATTCCGCTCGGTTTTTCATACCAACTAGCAGTCCCTGGCTCTTTTCACAGGACAAGACTATCAGATGCTTAGCCCTAGTTAAAGCTACATATAATACTCTTATTTCTTCCTCTAGAAGCTCCAGCTCCTCATGCTCATGTAGCCGAGCAAAGTCAAGGTCTGGCTTAAGCTCACTGTCTCCAATGAAGCTATGATTGATCGCTAATTCTCTCTCATTAACCAGAAAAATAATATTTGGTTCTATAGTTTTTCGGTTTAGCCGCTTATCGAGATGGGGTATTATCACAATAGGAAAATCTAGACCCTTAGCCTTATGAATGGAATATAGGGAAACTAATCCGTGACTTCGGTCATGCTCAGGAATACTAGCGTCGTCTTCCTCTTGGTTTGATGAGATCATCACCTGCAAATACTCTAAGAACTGTAGTGGTTGCATGGCGTCATCCGTCATTAAATTCCTGGCCTTATCCTTTAGCTTGTTCAAATTAGCAATCTTCTGGTATTCTTGGTTATGCCGATAATACTCTTGAATCATGGTGGTATCATAGATGTAGTTTAGTATCCCCTCTATGCTCTCTCGCTTAAACACCACTTTTAGATCGGATAAGAACTTATCAATCCCAATACCACCTTCATTAGTTAGGAGTGCTTTGTAGTAATCCGTAAATTTGAGCTCCGTTTGATAGACAGGGCTGGAATGAATCATGCTATTGAACAACTTGAAGGTGTCAATAATCTCTTGCGCCTTATAAAAGCTCTTGCCACCTACCACTTCTATCGGAATATTGCTGGCTCTTAGGGCTGATGCAGCACTATCCAAGTCAAAGTTGCTGCGGAACAGAACACAGATATCGCCGTAATTTGCGGGACGAGAACCAGAACCACTGTCAGAGGGGATTTGAACAGTTGGGTCCTGAATGATGCTATGAATAATAGTCTCTAGAGGAGTTTCAAATACAATGCGTAAAGGCTTAGCTATTAGTTGCTTCCTATTTTTATGCTCCTCAATTTTCTCTAGGCGCATCTGAGGAAATCGTAACTCATGGTTGTTATGGGTGAATTTCTGTTGAAATATCTCATTGATTATTTCAAGCAGCTGATAATCGGTGCGAAAGTTTTCATTCATAACGCTTTGATCCGAAATATGCTCTTCACCAGCTTGAGCCATAATTTCATCAATAATCTTAGCCATTTCTAAAGAATTTTGCACATCTGAGCCTCTAAAGGCATAGATGGATTGCTTATCATCGCCTACTAGAAATATTTTTACCCCTTTGGTTAATAAATGCCTGACCAGCTTGAACTGATCTTGATTAGTATCCTGAAACTCATCAATAAACACATATTTATACTTTTGGGCTACTTTATCTTGTACATACCCTATTTCTAGCAACCGGGCCGCTTTCTTGATTAGATCGTTGATAGTGAGGATGTTCTCTGATATTTTATAGTCCTCAATTTCCCGGTCTACTTCTAAGTAGATCTGCAAAAACAGCTGCTTAAACTGGTTCCAATACTCATTGTCAGGAGTATTAAAGTGGGTCTGGCGAAGAAAGTCTTCATCAATATCTATACCTATGCTCTTGTTATTTTTTAGCAGCATATCTATCAGCTTTGCTAGTTTATGCTGGGGGATACGGGCAAAGACCGAGTTATTATGATGTCTATCAATAACTCTGTTGATAATGTCATTAGTCTCTTTCCGCACAGACTTTATCTTAAAGTTTAACGGCAGACCCATTTGGAGGCCGTATTGGCGTAGGAGCTTTTCGCAAAAGCTGTGGATTGTAGAAATATCCAGCATATTGCTGATTTCTACTTGCTTGCGCATAAAGGGTGGGGTCTTAGTCTTTGTGGCTATGGTATCTTTATGGTGCTTGAGCCATTCAAAATAAATGCGGTGCATTAAACGCTCTTTCATTTCCTCAGTGGCTTTGTTGGTGAAGGTTATTATGGCGAAATTATCAAGCCCTGCATCAGGATCATCCTCTAAAATACGGAGAATCTTATCAATCAGCACTTTAGTCTTACCAGTGCCCGCGCCTGCTTTCAGGTAGCCAGGGTACAAGCCACTGGCGATAATAGTTTGTTGGGTAGAAGTAGGGGTAGCTTTTTTAAGCGTATTCTTCATTTTAGAGTAGTCCATGTTCTTCCTCTCCAGTCTGATAATAATTCCCTTTGCAGACATCACTGATAACACAATAAGTACAATACTTGCTGCTTTTCATGGTCTCCTGAAAAAAGTCGGTCTGATTAATGCGGTCTGCAATGTCATGAGCAGTTTCCTGCCCTCTTCGGTGGGGGGGACTTGCCCTGGTAAAGAATGTATTAATGTTATCTACTAATCTGATGGCTAAATTAACTCGATCAGTATCATCTGTCGGGTTATCCAACTCATCTATCAGCTGTTGATTAGTGCGTTGTTCACCTCTGCCATTGGTATTATCTTTGAAAATAGTCTTTAAGGTTAGAAAATCTAAATACTTCTCATAAAGAAAACTTTTTTTTCCATAGCTAGCCGCATCTTGGATCACGATGGCATTGTCAAACTGGAAATTGTATTGCCTATTATTCGGTTCATTAACAGGCGACTTCATTATAATAAAATTTGGCTTTCCAAGGCTGCTAATAGCATATTTGAGAAAACCCTCTGCCTTATTCGTTACCTTATAAAGAATATCCTTTTTCTCATACTCTGAGAGAAAGCTAAAATATCTAAACACTTCATCCCCAGTTAAGGAAGCAAATGTTCCCAGCAGATGATAGCATTCATCATCATGGACTGAATAAACTTTTTCACTAATTTGGCTATAGGAGGTGAACCTTTCTATTAAACCACTGTAAAGTACTGCTTCTGCATAAAACTTTAATTGAAACTTGTTGCTGTAAGCAAGCTCTTCTTGTTGATTATTGTGCTTTAATTGGTAATAGAGTTTAGGGCATAATAAGAAAGTACCTAGTTCTGTGATGCTAAAGTTATTTTCTTTTATCGATAAGGGGGCAAAAGAAGGGTCTTCAAACGCTCCAGAGTTCTGCATGCTAAAATTGTGATCTAACATAATCTCATCATTTAAATCCACATCGAACATGGTGCAAATATCTTCTAAGTATATCGAAGGCTTAATGTCTTGTTTGTTCTCCTTCTCAGTATAGGTTGTATTAAACACCTCCGTGGTAAATTCCAAGACATTCTTAAATAGATACTGCTCTAGCTTTAAATGATATTCCAGCCCGTGAATATTAGCCGGCTTTTTGCAAATGCCATATTGAGTTGATTCAAGAATTTCTAGCACTTCTTTGGTATAGGGGAACTGATAATCATACCTTCTAGGGTACTTATTAGCTTCAAGCATGCAAAAGAAAGTGTGCTTATACTTCTTCATGTTTTCCAGGTTGACCACATGAACAGTTAAACCATCTATTTCGGGATCATGCTGATTCTCCCAGTCCGTGAGCATTGCTCTTATATTTTCAGCAAAGATATTAGCATCCATGTTGACAAGGGAGCTATTGCCAATATCTTTTACAGCGGTATTTAGCCGAGTAATAATTTTTTGTTCAAAATCCCATTTGTCCGCTCCTAAACCTATGATTGTTTCTACATTGATGATTTTAGTTCTCAAGGTCTCGATGTGCTTAGCCACGTTACCTTCAATGCTATTAATGGTGTTAATCATGCTTTCTAAAATATCTAATATACCAATTAAAAACTTTAGGCTCTCTTGCTTAATTTGCTGGAAAGGATGCCAACGCAAGGACTCCTGCCCTCGCATTTCTTCTTTGAGAGCAACAATGCGTTGCATTTCCTGTTGCCACTCCTCTAGAGATTGCTTTTGTTCCAAGTACATTTGGATGCTCTTAAAATCACTGATGTACTGATCCCATTTGGCTAATTCATCTCGATGGTTCTTAATAACATAATGCCAGTTTGAATATAGAATAATCTTAAAGCCCTCAACTGACATTCCCTTATTGATTATTTGATACAGGTGCAGAACAAATTGGCCTATGGGATAGCTAGCTATGGGTCGGTCCTTTTTCTCGATTGCTATGTGGTTGTAGACTTGGGTAAAGAGAATCAATTTATCTTCGTAGGTAATAGGGGTTCCATCTGTGTACTCTATGGGAGCAGTCAGAAAATCCTTCTTGGAGAACAGTAACTGAGGCAACTGGGAATCATCCACTGCATTACTAAGCTGCATTGCAGATAAATCAAGCTGCTCCTTTTTAATAAAGACACCAACCTCCTGGAAGATTTGACTCAACCTATCTTCGTATTTTTCTTTTTCCACTGCTAGGACAATACAAACCTGGTTCTTTATCAGCTTTTCAACAGCTTCTATTCCCTCCGTAAGTTTCTGCCGAGCAAGCATGCTAATCTCAGTGGCAATAAAGCGTAATTCATCATCTCGATTGAACAGAGGCTTATAGATATTGATAGATCCATCCCTAATCTTTTCCGTGATCTCTCTTGGCACCCGCAAATCTAACTCAGGGTATTTCATTTTGCTGTGCTCTAAAGCGGTCCGCGAGCTGTACTCCCCATCTTCGGACACGATAACCTGCAATTTATGACCTAAATCCTTTGCCAATTGACCGTAATTATCATTATACAAAAAGCTGCTGACTCTATCACTTGAGCTAAATTTAGCTATGAAACATACCGGTTTCTGTTCCTGCACTGCCGTAGTGATAACAAACTTTTGAAGGTCGTTAAAGAAGAGGAAGCCGTCGATGAAAATCTTGTCGGCAGCTCTAATTGCCTGGTGAATATGATCTTTTATTTTGTTGTGGTAGGTATCAAAGCTATCAGCTGACCCCTGGATACCTTCTAGCAGTTGCAGTATTTCCTGGGACAAGCCTTGTTCCCTAAGGGTATCAGTGCGTATGCCAAGGATTATTTTTTTCAGCACTCTATTATAGGTGTTATACAGTGTGAAAATGCTACCCTCAACTGGCGAGTAATTTTGTTCAATTTGTGCAAGGACTTCTGGAGATAGATCTTGCACCTCATAAAACTGCAAGAACTTATATAGCTCAAAGAGCTCCTGCCTCAGTTCATAAAAGCTCCTAGTTAAAAAATGCTCCTCTAAAAATATATCATTTTTAATAATGTGAGCTAGTAAATGCTTTTGGTCAGCAAGGGATAAATATTTTTCCTGACGATGCACCTGGGTCGATATGAACGTTTCAAACTGGCTAAAGGTAAATAGATTAGCGTTTAAATTGTTATTATTTCTATGGCTGGTATCCGCACTTTCGTTGACGTAGGGAAACAGGTAGTCAGCTAAAGCCTGATTTTCTTTTCTAATCTGATTAATGTTTGAGGTAGCTGTTAAATATAGAGGTTTTTTGGCGCTGTCCAGCTGCTGGGCAATAGTAGTTATTACTTCCTGATGCTCTATATCGTCGCTGGCTATGAAAAATAGCAAATCACTCATGGACTCCCTCCATCTGCAAATTATCTAGTATGAGCTGTTGCGTGGGGAATAATTTAGCAAGCTCCCTCTGGTAGACAGCTTTGATGTTTGGGGTGGTTAAGGGCCAAAAAAACTGGAACCGCAACTTCAAGCTTCTTCCCTCCTTGATTATTTTAGCACTGGTCAGATCTGCTTCTAACCCAAGGACAGCAAGATGCTCTAGGGACTGAAGAATTTTAGATAGAACTGAGGAACTGTCCACTAAAGAGTAATTACCATACAGCCTTTCTCTATAAAATCGTCCTTTATACTGATAGATTCTTGGAGTGTACAAATAGTACTGATTTTTATAGTCAAAAACTTGGTCTTTTACCTCTTGGTCTAAAGATATAATGTAGTGCTGTTTGTACCAGTTCTGATTATCCTTATATTTATACATGGTATTTAGATCGGTTGGACTTATTTCCTCAGTCAGCTGCCCAAGATTATCTTGGAGGAGCTTAAGAATAGAATTATTTCGCCGTATGCTCTCAATAAGGTGCTGTTTGCTCTCATGGATGTCTGAGGAATTAATCAGACGGTGCTGGGCAAGCTTTCGGTCAATTTGTTCTTGTTTCTTCTGCAGTTCTTCCTGGGTGTCATCAGCTAATCTCCTTAGATTGTTCTGACTCGTTTCGGCCTTTGCCGGATCAAACTTAATGGCCAATTTAAGCTTCTGCTCCACCCACATTCTAAACTCATTATTTAGATACCAAAGCACATTATTGTCGTCATTGCGCTCATGATGCAACCCCAGTCCATTTGAGGTAAGGTTTGAACTACCTTGGATAGCCAAGTGGTTATCAAAAATATAGTTTTTGGCATGAATAGTGTTATCATAATATACATCCCAGCCTCGATCGAAAGCGTATCTGAAATCAAAGGAGCTTGCCCCTCGTTGAAAGTCTTGAAGTTCGAGTTTAAATAGAATTTTCTTCTTTAGTCTCTTTGTCGCCACCTGCTCCTCTATAAATTGAAACCCTTCAACTGTGACAAACCCCGTAATAATGATCAGACTATGCTGAACTTCTTTCAGTTGGTCTTCTAGTTCCTGCTTAATGTCAGTGATAAACTTCATCCTCAATCACTTCGCTTTCCTGTTCTTAACCAGATTTATAAAGGATTAGTTATTACTGATAATTCTTCTACATTATGTATAATCCTCTTTAATACTACAACTTTTAATAAAAGGAAAAGAAGCTGTCACTTTTTTAGGTGAAAGCTTCTCCAAATTAATTATAAAGTCCGAAAGTTGCTGGTATTGCCTGTCCTTCTTTCGTCTATACTTGATTTGCTATCGGTCGGTTGGCGAACAAGAATCCCAGCAATATCTTCCGTTTAATCTAGCCCCTTAATGTATTCCAACATTTTAAGAGGATCATTCATAATTTGATCATCAAGGCTACTAAAATCGATTTCTTGTAAACTAAAGTCTCCGTCATTAGTACTTCCGACGCCAATCTCATAATGATCCTCATTATTGCTCCAACTAACCTCTTCATCCCATAAGTTTACGAGAATCATGGCCATAATGTTATGTTTAAGGAGAAAGACGCCTAGATGTAGAGTTGCTAATGATTTGTAATCAGAGCCACTTTTCAATCTATCACAAGCCAACTTCGCCATCCATCTTTGTCCACCCCTGAAATATGTCAATGTATATAATTATTGCCTCGTAAAATATTATGTGTCGTCATGGGAATCATGTTATTACTAAATAAAAGTTTTCCTCGTCTGTCAGTCTACTAATATCGTCCTCACTGCGTCAATCAAACACTTAACATCTACCTTAGAATTAAAATACCCGAACCCTACCCTCACCGTACCATGAGGCGAAGTCCCCAAGAACGCATGTGCCATGGGAGCGCAGTGTAATCCGGTCCTAGTTGAAATGCCAAATTCTTGCGATAAGATCATTCCAATCTCTTGCGCCGTATACCCATCTATCGTAAAAGATAAGGTTCCCAAATGATTCTCAAGATTTTTGCTGATATACAATTTAATATCTTGATATTCAGATAATCCTTCAACCGTTCGTTTTAACAAAGCATTCTCATGCTCCCGTATATTAGCTATTCCAGTCTCTTCTAACCAACCACATCCAGCATACAATCCTGCAATGGCCACAATATTTGAACTCCCTACTTCATGCCTAAACGGTAACTCCTCCGGCATAGACAGTAATTCGGAGTGACTTCCTGTTCCGCCAAAGATAATAGGAGTTAGCGGAAAATTTCCATTAGTAACAAAACCCGAGATACCAAAAGGACCATAAAAGGTCTTATGACCTGAAAAGATATAATAGTCTACTAGTTCCTGGACCTTCTGTAATGGTAGCAACGGCCCCGCCTGTGCTCCATCAATCACAACAATTGCTTCATAACTCTTTGCCATTTCAGCAATGATACTAACCGGTGTAATGAGGCCACAAACGTTACTCACATGAGTCATAACTAATGCTTTGGGTGGCATTTTCTCAAACATCTGCTTAATCGCGTCTAGGTCATATTCAAGAGTTCTAGCGTTAACAGGAAGAGTCAGTAGCTTAATATTTGAGGTATCTTTCAAATGCTGTAGAACCCTTGACACTGAGTTGTGTTCGAAAGGAGTTGAGTAAATAACATCCCCGTGACTCCAACTTATACCTAATAATACCTGATTCAAGGCCAGCGTCGCACTAGCTGTAAGAAGAACCCTACCTTCCTTATAGTTAAGTAGCGACGCGACAGCATAGCGTGTATCCTCAATGAGCCTATCGGCTTTGCGTGCTAGAGGATACGCGCCTCGTCCTGCGTTAATTGCACCATTTCTCATGCAATCTGCTACCGCTTCGATCACAACTTCAGGTTTTGGAAATGTTGTTGCTGCATTATCTAAATATACTTCCATATTTCACCTAACTCTTAACTAATTTTTCAAGAATAGTTAGCACAATTTGCCGTTTTTCATTATTAGTTACGGAATCACCATACTCAGTAATATACGACCAAAGGACATTCTGCAACAGATTCCCCGTTTGAGATACCGAGCCTTTTGTAAATATTCGTTTGATCGACGTACCATTGTCCTGAGGAAATGTGATTTCGACTTCGTTCGAGGCACCTAAATCTCCTTCATGTCTTACCACATATTCAAAGCTAGCAACCTCAAATAACATATCTGTAAAAATTTGCGGTACTCCCTTGACCGTTTGATCATTCCAGTCCTCTGGTCTTAGGCCAGTTAAGCTTATAAACAACCTGTTTAAAAAATCAAATGAGTTTTCTCCTGCGAACGATGAAACGAGATCCATAAGATTTTGTGTGCCATCTGAATACAAGTTATTGCGTTTCTCCGGCGGTAATAGTTCATACCAAGTTCTTAAACTTGCTAATAATGAAGGAGAATTTATTGTACGTAACTCAACTGATCGAACAAGATCTTGCTCTAAATTAACAATAGTCGCTGAAAGATACCCATCGATCTCATCCTTTAAAGTTGAGAGTCTAGAGATAACAGTAGTCACGTCGTTTTTACTTGTTAAACTTGGAACCCCTAATAAGTCAGGAATTTTCTGGAATATAAGCTTTGTGCTTGTGAGATTATCGGTCTTTAGTAATTTTCTTAAGGTCTTAGCTCCCTGTGTCAACCCTTTAGAATCACGGGTAAATCTCGGTATTGAGAATAGCCATCGCCTAAAAGCATCTGCGATTTGTTTTGTGGGTCCCGATAAACTAGAATCATCATCCATATATTCCTTGAATAAAACTTCTAACTCATGACACAACAGCGTCTTCTCTTGGGACCAATTCTCTTTTAATAAAAGGTATCCTTTTGGATCTTTAAGGGCATCATCAATATTTTCAGCATTCAATGGAAATTCTTTTCCCTTTGAGTCAATTAGTAATATTTCTCTTTTTTGTTCACGTAAAACTATTGCTAGTAAAATAGGGACAACACCCATTCTCACTCCAAATGGAGGGTTACACATAACTTCGAGAATTTGGTATACGGATAAACCTTCGACTGCTTCAGAAAGTAACGATTTTAGTTTCAAAAGTGTTGAGACAAGCCCCTTATCCCTCAGAGTTTGTAAATCAGCTAGCACTACATTTTGCTCATCCTCCACTACGATCCGTGGGTAATCAAGTAAACACTTAAAGATGGCTAATTCTGGTCCAGAACCAATAATCCCAAGCTTTGGTACCATATACTGACTTAGCAATCCATTAACTACTTTCTTTCTCGCGTTAATAATTGGAGCAGTCAGATTATGTTTATTAATCATCTCATTGTTAAACTTGGGACTTTCATTAAAATAGGTAACACATAGATCGGATATAAAACGACTGAGAGAGGATTTGCTATTTATTCTGATTTCATTTTTCTCGCGATAATAGACAGAAGCCTTTTTCAGGTCAAATGTACGATTTAAAATTGAATTTATTTCAGTCTCAGCGTCTTTCAGTCTGAGTAGAATTTCTATACGATCAGCTTCAAGATGCTTGCCACTTTCGACAACCTTCAACAGTTCCTTTAATGCGTCAAGTCTCCTTATAAACATTTCTAATTCGTGATTATCAGTATCATAGTCTTCGTTGATAATAAAGATGATTCTTTCAGCTCTGAACTGGGTGAGTATCTGCTTGAACTTATCAAGATCACCCTCGCCTTCAGGTAATACATATAGAATCAACCCATCCTTACCATATTTGCTCTCGAAATCATTTAATTCGTTAGCTATATTGTTAACTGAGACATATTGGCATGAAAAATATCTAACCATAGAATACTCATCATTATAGCGTTTAGCTAACACGGGATTGGGAAGGAAAGTGTCATTTAGAACTAACCAAGGATCAACGAATATTCTCCGTTTAGCCGCAAGGACACTGAGTTCCTGATCAATATCCATTTCTCCAGGCACTATAAATTTAAGTACACCAGTTGAACTGCCTTCAAATAGTATTCTTTTACGAAGAAGTGTTTGAAAGGAACTTACTAACTTTTCGAGTTCAATATCTGATCCACTGTAAGCAAGTTTTAAGATATCAATAGTAGCCGGTAACACTGTTGGTAATCCAATAACTTTAATAACTGATATTGCTTTAATGATTTTAGCCTCTATTAGTTCATCTTCGTCTAAACGACTAAGAGCCGCGTTAGTTTGAAACCATATTGCATGAATATTATCGTAGCTATCAATCGTTCTCATCTGGTTTTCAAAATAGTCGTAAAGAATATCCAATGTCAGTAATTGCTGCGAATCTGCGTCATTGTTATTTAAGTATTCATTTAATGTATTAAATTCATTACTGCAAAGGAATGTAAAAACCGTTCGTTCATTTTGAGCGACTTTTTGTGAAAACCTTGGCAATGCAAAAACTAAAACGGGATGGAGTGGAAATGAGCCATTGAGAATATATTTATCTAATTCCTCGGGCGATGGTAGATCAGAGAATAGCCTAGTATTGAGTAGTTGAGTCCTCAATTTATTTATCCTCTGCTGATTATTTTGATGGTATGATTTCCAGTATCCTTTGTCTTTTATAATGACATTCGAGATAATTTCATATACTTTGGCCGGCTGGTTAATGAGTTCAATCGTCTTGAATCGGCCTTCAACCTTCTTCCACTCATTAACTAGGTCTTGTCCATATTTACTCGCATATTGTGCGATCGGTTTATGGGTTACAAGGATAAACTGAACAGGATGCTCAGCACTCGAATTACAAGCCTCAGCAAAGTCTTGCAGGGGTTGGAGATTCACCGTCTTTTTTTCTTCCCATGCGTTTTCTAGATATTTCCCAAATTCATCGAAGAGAACAAAAATACCTCGAAACTTCGAATTCTCATTTATGGTCTGTTCACACATCTGCCTTGCAACCTCTAAATATACATCTTCAACCTTCCCTTGTAACGGAGGTTGAAAAATAGCACCGTGGGTTACATGATTATAGGCAAGAGTAAAAAGATTATAGGCTTTCTTGTTCCGACTTTCTAACCCCTTCGTTAACTCACTAATCGTAACATCATTTGTTAACAGGTATTGTATTAGTGAATTAAAGGCATCCGGATATTGGCCTTCCCAGATTTCGATTTGTTCGAGTGCCATCGAATACGATGTGCTAGGCACTAAGCTATTCAACCCTGCTTCTTCTAATGCATTTTGTAAGCTATCCAATAACATTTGCTCAAAAGGTTGATTAGAGCCAGAGACAATCACTGGTAACATCTTTTCATTTAAAAGTTCTGAACTAATGGTGTCTGCAGCATCTATGTCAAATTCTCGGATTTTTCGCAACAGTTCATCATATGATTCTATCGAGAGTACCTTCCCCATAATTGAAAGTAAAACCACACTGAGGTGTGATTTACCGGTACCATAGTTCCCCACAACCAATCGCGAGCGGAGAGTTCCACTATCTCTATTAGCTAAGATTACATCAGTGATAATCGAGGTCGTCTGAGCTAAAGGAATATAGTTTGCCACTTTCGTCAAGCTCTTAAGATCGTATTTAACATTTATAGAGTATTGAAACCCGGGCGAAGTGGTAATATATTCATTTAATCGTTTATTCATCTTTTTTAACTCCTATTTGGTGATAGTACTCTTCAATTACGCTAATAGGATCACTTTCCAGTGTTATAGTAACTTGGTTTAATCCGGCAGTCTTATTCAACCTTAAAAACCCGTTCACCTGTAACATCTCTAATACTTGAATTAACTCGGATACCCCAAGCACAAATATCCTACCAATACTTCCTTCTGCTGATAGCAAGACATCTAAATCTATATCCTTTTTGTGACCGTTACTATCCATAAATTTTAAAATTGCATATAAATAAAGCTCTTTGTCTAGTGACTCAACTTTCCGCCTAGTAAACCGATATCGTTTCCTTTTTGAGTCAACAAGTTCGATGAGCCCTAATTCCTGTAAAGGACACATTAAATTATCTTCAGGACTAGAACCATTAGTTTTGTGCACACAATAGGTACTAATGATACAATCAAAATCCCTTTTTAAGGATCCTCTCGAAACCTCTTTAGCATCGCTTTCTTGCTCATTAATCCACAACTCTAATTCATTAATAAAGAGATCTTCATCAAACTCTCTTTGTTTAAACACATTAAAAAACCAATACCAGGTAGTTGCTGCTTCTTTATTCGAAGCTAATTGAAAATGAATTAGCCACAAAGTAAATTCTTCTTCAAGGTATTTATCAAACGTATAGATGACTCTTCCTTCATCCGTAAGCTTCTGTTCCTTATTCCCCCCCGTTGTCTCGTAAGTAAGATTTGTAGCAACAAGCCAATATCGGAGGGCTTTTACCATGTTGCTGCCGATACCAAGCTGTTCCATCGCATCTTTGGCCATGAAAACATTGGGTTGTTCCTCTATTCTTCTTAATCCTTTGGTCAGCCATCCCTCTCTGAAGTGAAATGTCTGGTGTCTGGCAAAGGCCATTTTACAAGCCATTATATGACCCTCCTCGTTTGAGTTACTTTGGTTACTAAACAACCTTTATCATAATGTGCGATGCACTCCATACAACCTATACATTTGCTAGAGTCTATCCGATACCGCTCGTCAATAAGTGTTATGGCCTTCATCTTACAAATCGCCGGACATCCTCCACATGCTATGCAGGCCTGATATTTTCGGAGTTGGCAATCAATCCAATTATCTAATAAAATTAAGCTTTTACGAGGGTATTCCTTGTGAAAAACTTTCGGATCAATAATAATCTTGAGATGGCTTTGCCCTATTTTCCCCTGTAACCTAAGCAAAGGCTTTTCCTTTTTCTTATCCTTCCTAGTCCATACATATACTTCCCCAAGTAACGGTCTTCCTCGTTCAAAGTCTAGGTTTCCAAATGGCTTAAAATATTCATACAAATCTCTAGTTATGGGTCTGGTTAAAGTGTAGTTTCTCGCATTGGTTTCTGTGGCGCAAGGTTCAAATTTCACCTTACTAAAGCCTACCTCCATACCATTGCCGCCTTGTCTAGCCTTCCAATTACCAGAGTCAATATATTCTTCAGCGTCGGGTTTACCAATCTTGCTTGCAAATGAGACTAGGAAATCCCGCCATCTTGTGGCCTGTTCTGGAAAATGCACCTTATTTAAGAAATATGCCCAATCACTATTGTTAGGGCATACCAAACAGCCTACGCGTGAAAAACCCAAACGATACGCATAATTGAACACTTCATCATGGGATAATAGGTATAGCCAAACATCGGCATCAATCCAATCAATAATAGGTGATGCTACTATTTGTTTGGCAATTTTAGGGCTCTTTGAAATAGCCTCGTATTTACTTCTTTGAGTCGATTCACTGCGTCGAATTCCGTAAAATGTTAATATTTTATTATCTTTCTTTATTCCATCAATACTTAATTCATCAATACTTAATTTATCAATGATGTCAGCAATAGGACCTGTCTTAAAAACCGTGCAACACCATCGCATAACCCGACTAGGAGGTCCGATCGTCTCCGATAACTCAAAAAAGTCTCTTTCTGACTTTGGTTTAAAAAATGGAACTCGGCGATTGAATTTTTGGAATTGTTCCACATAGTCATATGTCGTAGGGAACTCTAAGGTGGTATTTCCAAAGATGTGTAATATATCTGCAGCACCTAACGCCCTTCTCACTAAACTCGAAACAACCGTTGAGTCTTTTCCCCCGCTGAACGAAACCATATTAATTCGGTTATTATACTTTTCTGAAGCCATCTTAATAAACTCAAAACTATCGTATTCAAGTTTTTGAAGATGTTTTTTATTGGCCAATATAAATTTAGATATCATTGTATTAAATGAGTCATAATCAAATCCCTTATTTTTCTCTTCTGAGAAAAGACGGTGCACTTGATCAGGATCCCATTCTCTTGTGATTTCTTGTACAGAGAAGTCTCTAAGCAGATTACCATCTGCATAATAGCGGTTCCCCTTAGCATTCCAAATGCTTCGACCATGCAGCCGACCCTTCTTATGTAATAATATCTCCAAAAGAGTAACTTCTTCAGGAAATACCGGTCGTGCATCCATCGCAAAATAATTAGTCTTGCTATCACAAAGTGGACAAGTAGTCTTATACACCGGTATGTTGCATTCTCCACACCAATAAAGTCTCATATCGTTTTTCTCCTCAGATTACAAAGTAACAGCTTAATTTATGCAATAATAAATTACTGGGGAAGTGTTCCCCAGTAATTTATTCTACGCGTATATTCTAATTCCTGCAATCGAACATTGGTTCTATAATAAATTCATTTTATAATTCCACGTTTTAGCTTAAACCTCTTTATCACATCATTTTAAAAGAACTAATATAACGCGATGAGACCCAGAGACCTTATAGAGTGTGCTTTATAATATCTAAGCTTGTTCCTGATCCTTCACCGCTAAAACAGTTAATCTGGCCAGGCACTCTTCTCTTTCCACGATATTTAGTTTTGTGAAATGGAACACTACATCTTCAATATTTGCCTCACTTAATGATTTATCTGCAGATAGTTTTGTTACACGGTACTTCTCAAGAGTTGCTTCGGATAAGTAACCTGGTAAAAGCGTAGTCTCATATATCCACTTCAAAATGTTTTTACGTGTATACTTGTCTGAGTATGATGCAATATATTTTTCTTCCCACTGCTTATCTTTTAAATCCATATTCTTATATAATGATTCGGCAATTGCACTCAGGATGTTAGAAACGTCCACTTCCAAATCCTCTTTAGTATATTTCTCCATTAGAAGCAGGAACTGTCTTTCGCAGGCCTTCCTTTGATCTTTTAAACTTTGCAACTCTTTAATGTCATCAAGAAATCCATCCAGGACAACCTTCAAGGCAATGAAGTCATCTCTATCCGAAGTAGCTATCCCCTTCTTGCAGACATAATCTATCCTTTCGATCATTGATTCTACCGAATCGATATCAACCAATTCGTAAATATCGTTCCAAATATCATCCATATCACGCTTCGTTTTTTGATGTGACATCACAATTTCGTTAACTCGTCGGCTAATTCTTGTATTCAAAGCCTCCGCTTCCTCGCCCAAGAAAGTCCGAAATTTCTCAATCTGTTCCAATAACAAATTCCCTTGTTTTTCCCAATCAAAAAGTGCAGTATAAGCGACATGTTGATTTAATACTTTCTCAGATAAAAACTTCTGGCAATTTGCTTTTAATTCTTGCCGTGCTTGAATTTCGACTCTACTTCTTAATTCTTTTTCTCCTTGTGAGTTTGCTGCATTTGCTTCATTAAAATAGCCTAAACTCTTTAGTAATGACTCTATACGTTTAATGTGTTTTTCATATTGAGTCATGGCTTCTATAGTTTGGCACTTTTGTTTTTTGATCCACGGAAGGATGTTCTGTTCAAGATAAGATCTAAGTCTATGCTTAATTTGCCTAATTTCATTACTTTGATCCTCTGCAATCTTATAGTCGCCTGTAAACATAGCATATGTTGATGAACTCTCCACCATTTGAAGTGCTAATAATGCTTGATATACATCTTCCTTTTCTTCCGCAGTAGCCACCTTATCCATAATCAATTCCATATTATTATTCCACGATGCACTAATTTTTTGTCCTTCCTGCAACTTGTATTCGCACAAACGATACTGCGCCTCTAAATCTGTCGGTACGGACTCAGAAATTACTAACTGCTTTAGTTCTTTACTTAATAATTCAACTCGACTAATATCATCATTATCATTGATTTGTGCAAATAGTCTAAGGTAACTATCAACAATCGCGCCTGCATCCACAAGCTTTATTATTGTTTTTTGAAATACTGCTAGATCTACTTTGTTGTCTTTTACAACATTGTCCTTCCAATTGGAGACGCTATAAGTAATATCCTTATACTGTAAACGCAAACAATACGCAAGGTTGGCGCAGAATACCGCCACAATATATACAACCGTATACTCATTTAAACCAAAAGGTGGCATGCACAATTCTTCAATTATTGATTTGCAGTTAAGTTCTTCATTCGCTCGAAGCTTTTTCTCCAAATAATTGTAGATCTTCAATGCTGACTTTTCTTTCGGTGGCACAATCTGGTACTGAGAATTAATACACTTCCATGAGTTTACTCCCGTTTCATATAAGGTAGCTTCGAATCTATTCCTAATTTCGACGGAAAAACTATGAATTATATTAGAATTAATGTCACCTGATAGTAACAAACTCAAGATCGAACAATATGCCTTCTTAGCTCTACCCGGCTGCTTGCTATCAAACCCATCAAAGTCAAACGGAACAGTATTTGGGTATATTTGACTAAGAATATCTACTAGTGTGATGCCCAACCTTTTTGACATTGCCACGGCACCTTGGGGAGTAATCATTAGACGCTGTTTCTTAAGAACGTCAAATTCTGATCGTAAATTTTCTTCTGATTGCGCATATGCATCATCAAAATGTCTACCATATTTATTTCGATCAATATCGCTTACCGAAGAGAGAACATAATAATCCAACGCTGCTTTATGCAATCTATTTTCAGCATCATTAAGTAGCATCAGCACAATTGGTGTTCCGGCACTCTTTTTCGATAGACGAATGGCATTTTCTAATGCCTTATTGTCACTATCCCTATTGATATAAAGCCAAGTCAATTTTCCCTTTATCTTTTCAGGCGATTTTGCGTTTTTCCATTCCGATATCATTGAGTCAATTAGGGCTCCAGATAAATCGTTAATTGGAAACAAATCTTGCTCAAATTGCCACTCATTACTTTTGATTTTTTTCTCAAACGCGAAATTTGTTGCAATAGGTGAAAGTACTCCTGCCATATCTCTAACTGAAGAGTCATCCAAAAATGATGCTGGCAATGCTTGTCCTGCTTTAATTCTGCGCAAAAAC
Organism: Desulfosporosinus sp.; assembly: GCF_014237355.1. NCBI lineage: Bacteria > Bacillati > Bacillota > Clostridia > Eubacteriales > Desulfitobacteriaceae > Desulfosporosinus > Desulfosporosinus sp. The sequence continues at coordinate 32,634 of NZ_JABZFS010000050.1, read as the reverse complement.
GTTCTAAAGTCATGTGCACCGCTAGAATCCTCTAGAAAATCGAAGCAACCTGCATGCTCGTCAAAGCCAATAACTGCATACTCATTTTCTAACCAATTAAGCTCTTGATTAATCGATTCGATTGCAAGTCCAGAACATATACTCAAGGCTTCCTTAGCATCGTCATAATCAGTTGTTCTAAATCTGAGTATTCGAAGCACTAGATTTGCTCTTAATAGCTTGTACGAATCCCCCGATAGCTTATCACCAAATTTGCGCAAAATATTATCAAATCTAATACAATGCTGACTCAACTGTCTTCCTTCTTGCTCCGCAGACAGCATCTCAGAGTATAGATCTCCATCCAATAACATTTCCGGCAAAACTACCGGCAGTTCCCCTTCGAGTTCTAATATCATCTCTGACAAGCTTGAAATATAACGATTGACCAATGTAAGAGAAGATCTATTTTGTAAATAGTCTGATAATTGGGTTAGCATATATGATGACAGCGGATGCATTGGATATATGCCTTCAACAACGACTTGCCTGAACAGCTTATACTCTTTCCATAATCCCTTCAAAGGTAACCATTTGGACATCAACGTAAAAATATTTTGCCATCTGTCTTCATGAGAATGCTGCCAATTTTTAATTGAGTTTTCAAACATATCCTTATCTTTTCTATCAATTAAATTGGCAAATACAGTTTCTAAATTAGAAGAAAGATAATATTTATCACTTGCATCGTATCTACCAATATATCTGCTGATATTACTTGTCTGATCCACGCGCTGCAAATATGTTTTAATATCAGATTGAATAAAATTAATAACCTGAATATTTCCTTCTGCATTTTGTGCAGACTCAAATATCTGCTGTAATGCTGAATCACCCGAATGAGCTGCTGTCGATGAAGATGCGTATTCGAGATAACGACCAAATTCATCAAATATTACAATTACCTTATCAAAGTCACCACTAATTCCGCAATATTCTGCCACTAACGTTTCCAATACTGCGCTTGCAGAAACACCTTCATCCCATCTTATTTCATGTCCATTAATCTGTTCATATGCAGCATTAATTATATTAAATGCCGTTTCTTCGTTTCCGAGCTCTTCACGGAGTCGATTAATGAGTACATCGCCTTTACACGTCCAAGCAAAAGCCGTTGCCTTCTCTTCAAAAAGAGCAACGTTATTAACCGCATTCCTCTCAAAAAATCGAAATGCAGTTTCTATAGCTCTGTTAAGCTTCTTTAGGCTGTCATCAGAATATCCATATAATCGCAGACTTCTTTGCGCTGAGCGGAGTAACTCGTAGTGCAAGTTAAAGTCTCGCATGCCATTCAAAACTATAACAAAGTTAGGCCTGTCGCTCAATTGGCTAATACTTTTGGCCGCATCACTATCTACACGGGCAATATTTTTCAGAACCTTTTGGTAGGTATCTGGCATATACCTTTTTCCTGAAAGCAATTGTGCCATCGTTACCGCTAAATGGGATTTACCTGTGCCGTAACCTGCTACTGCCAAGGTAAATGGATTGCCTCTTTGATCATTATCTAGCTTCTGAGCAATCAATTTCATAAAAGTTGCAGTGTCCGTTAATTTTCGCCCAGCTTGTTCTTCGTTGGCTCCAAAATATTCGCTTCCATGAAACACAAAGTTTTCTGATACTTTTGCAGCCTTTTCTAGTTGATAAAACCAATCAATCTGAACGGCACCCTCAAAGAATAAGTCCTCACGAAAAGTTAAAACATTCCCAAGACGCATCCAAATACACTCCTAACACAGCAAACTGTATAATTCTGCTATCAACTTATCTGATGTTGTCAATTTATAAATTGTGAATGGAGACAACTGCCTATTCAGTCTTATAACACCTAATTCTGCCAAATGTTCTAACGCAACATACTGACGTTGCGCATCCCAGCCAAATGCGCCTGAAAATTTAAGTTTTTCTAACTCATCAGCTGATATTTCGTCGTCAGTTGGAAATATTTTTTCCCATTCATAAATCAAGGCATATGAATAGACGTACCCGAAGTCGTTAATTAGTGGCTGCGGCACTATACTTGTTGTTTGTTGTTCTCGTATCAACAATTTCAATAAATCAAAACTATCTCTATACGTACTATAAAAAGGCCCAGTCTTGATTGTGCCGGATATCTTTTTACGTATTTCATCCTCTAGTATATTGTCTTTCAAACCGTTTTTGTATTTAGGTAGTATATCTCGAATAATCATTGACCATAATTGAGCTCCAGTTGTCGGTGACGTTAGACGTACATGGCATATCAATTGTGTTAAAGCTTCTCTAAACCCGGGATCCTGTTTTCTAATTTCATTACCTAGAGGAGTGCATCTTAGTGAATATTTCCCGCCAACTGGAGCTTCTTCTTCAAGAAGCCCCATGTAGACAGCATAGTCAATATGAGGTTCTACCTTTCCGCTACTTTTCCCCGTGGGAATACCAGTCGCTGATGATATTTCCTCTTTTGTCATTGGAATACCATTGTTAACGACATCAAATAGTCTACTAAAATATTCTAAAGTCGGTGGGAATGTTTGATGAAAGTTTAAATTTCTCATGAATTTTCCTCCCTTTCCTTGAAGGAAGCAACATTTGTTATTATAGGCACTGATGGAGATAGTATTCCGCCCACTTTTTCTCTATCTCCAACAAACACACACTGGCCTTTTTGGAGATTTTTCAGATTATTAACCCATATCCCCCCATTTGCTGCACCCGGGTCTAACTGCTTAGCCATACGATTTAATTCATCATCTGTTGGTTTGAAATAAAGTTTAACTGCAGCCTGCTGCAATCTTACCACTTCATCATCTGCCAAAACTTTTAACGATTGAGTTGCAAACCAAGCAGACCAGCCAAACTTTCTCCCTTCGGTTAAAATCATTGCACTTGGAGAATCGGTTTTATGCGACAAATTTTGCGCTTCATCTAAAACAACAACAAACGGTGTGTTTTTGTTACCATATTTCTTATTGTAATGCCATGCATCCCATAGCATCATCTCTGTTATGATTACCTGTATCTCGCGGACAAAGTTAGTGAGCTGGAAGATGGTTACAGTTCCATCCGATTGTGTTATCTTGTCCCAATCGAAGTTAGCTTCCTCTTTAAACTCTGTACTGTCCAGGAAAGGTGCCATTTTAGCAATGACGGATTTGGCATGATTGTTTCCGATTTCATCAAGTTTTTCTCTAAAATGCCTCATATTCATTTTATCGCCGTACATCTCAATACCCATACGGCAGGACTCATAAATTACCGAAAATTGCTGTGGTCCAAAACTATATACATGCGCAAATATATTGGCAATTCTTTGGGCAACATCTGAGATTTTTTCTAAGGATTTGATTCCCGCTATTTCGATTTCCTGTCTTCTAAACGGATTAATCGGCACACCATCAAAATATACAATATTTTGATGGATTTTTTCACCCAAAGATTCTTTAAACTCAGGCTCAAGCTGATCCAATCTAAAACCTTCGGTATAATCGAAAATTGCCGCAGATATTCCGTTTTTTGACACTTCTTTCAGCATAGTCTGAATGCAATAAGTTTTACCCTGTCCCGATGTTCCTGTAATTAGCATATGTCTATTAGCTAATTTAGGGTGTCCAAACTCCCAATTCATCCTATTCCCAACGCGATCCTTACCAATATATACTTTAATATCTTCTAATTTTGTTTCTTTAGCTCCTAAATTATCTACAACTGTCTCCCGCCCATTAACTACTATCTCACCCGTATCTACCTCTGGGTTCCCGTCAATATTTGTTTCGGGCGAAGTTGAATTATCTTTCACTTCTGAGGGAGGCTTCTTATCATCGTTAGTGTTAATTGAAGGGTCCTGATCTTCAACAGGTGTTTCATCTACAGCTTCTGGTGCATACTCATATCCGGGCGCTACGTCTTCCATATCTTTATACCCTTCACTTTGATCATCCTCTTCAATATCCTCTTCCTCTTCAATTAGGATATCTGATAAAACGACATATTCTACATCCGCTTCTGAATCGTCCAAAATTAATCTTTGGATCATCTTTTGCGGTATAGAATGAACTTCTATATTAGAGGATGTTTCCATTTCAACGATTTCATTCTCCCCTGGCATATCAATCCAATAGCCCATGACCTTTCCATTCCAAGTAATTTCGAAGTTGCCATCAAGTATTGTACGTAATTGCGACGATAATTTGTCAAATTCCTCGGTAGCATCATGAAACGTAATTTGTGCAAAGGCCAGCGCACGATAAAGCTGGGCAAACCAGTAACGCCTCTTGACCGAAGTTGAATTGGGGTTGAACAATTCCGATAGCACATCAATGCCGTGTCTAACCTGTATAACCGCATCTTCTTTGCGTCGATCAGCATTATTAAATTTCGCAATTTTACATTCAATAATAGTTGCCTTCAAGACAACCTTTCCGTCGCCACCAATTGATGCCGTCAAACTCAAGAAATCCGGTCGAGATTCGCTCACCAGTTCGCCATTGAATGCATCACTATAAAACCAGTGCTTGTAGGAGTCTAAATATATTACAACATTTAAGGCTTGATTGGCTTTAAATGTTTTCATTTGCTTAGAAGTAATCACATACGCCATAAATTCGTTAATATTATGGTTTTTAGGGTTTATTGCACTTAATAAGCTGATACCATCCAAATTACTTGCTTCCTTAATGCAGATTTTGGCTGCATCATGAATTTTAACAACATTCCATTTGAATAACTGTCTCAGCCTATCTTCAAATCTCTTTTCGACCTTGGCAATAATAGAATTTCGGGCAGTAATTGTCAGGTTATACTGGCCATGTGGTCCTTTTCCTGTTCCAAAGCCGATAATCGCATATTCATCTTTTCTTTCCGCATCGTTTCGCAGAAGTGCTCCATCCATACCTCCATCAATGCACACAACCCAATATGCCTTCTGATGGAGCATATATATTAAATCTTGTCTTTCTTTATCAATGCTCACTTCTCGAGCAACAATTACTTTTTTAGTGTGGTCCTGTTCTATATTATTCCGATAGTATACGACCTGGCTATGGGTTGTAGCTGCATCAAATTGTTTCTGCGTTAATTCAATCCGGCGTTTTACACTAGTCCGTGAAGCAGGCATCGGCTTGAATACGATAGGAAATAAGCAATCACTGACAGGATAATTAACATCACCGTTCGATGGGATAAAGCTCAGGCTGTTAACCTTTAATACATCCATTAAAAATACGATATCGATATTATCATCTAAAAGGCGATTCAGGTCTTCTTTCTTTCGCCACTCATTTAAGAAAATGCGAATATCGATATTCTCATCCTGGGAAAAAAAGGTGTCCACCCAGTAAGCAAGATAGTTTCTCCCCCCCTTATTCTCAGGTTTTACTAATATATTTAGCTTGATGCTAATTCTCACATCTTCTTTATTAGCGTTATTCTTCTTTTGCAATTCTATATGTTTATGTATCGCCGCAACAATAGGCTGTAACTCCGAGGGATCAATGATTGCTATCGACAATGCATCTGCAGAGTTTGGAAACGCTTTAACATAGTCAGAGATCACATCATAAATCATCTGTGATTCTGTGTCTATCTTCGTAAACATCTGATCTTTAAAATCATCGTCAAATACTGCTTCTTTGTGAATTATATCTCTTAATCTATTTCCACCACTCAAGTTTGTATTTCCGCAAATGCAGTACCCTCCAAAAGCTCTGAGCCCACCAAAGTACTGGTTATTTTTAGTTGGGAAAATATCAATCGCCTCATGAATTTGAGTAAGCTGTTCTAATTCTTCAACAATCTTTATTATCCCTGACTGTGTAATTTTCCTCTCATTATTGATACTCTGTTCCCACCATTGCTCACAACCGTCCATGATGAAAACTGCCTGATCTCGCAATTTCTGCAATACACTTGGATGCCAGGGTGGAATAATACAACATTCAGTTTCTTCCTCAGTTATTACTGCATCTGTTGAAGCTTCTATACAAAAGGAATGGATATAGACATTAAGGACCCATTGCAAGTTTTCGGGCAATATTTGTGCGATTACCTTCTTGCCAAGTTCAGTATACGTATTTACAAATCTTGTGAGTTTTGAACCAAGGTTGTCACATAAATCCGTATAAAATCCATTCTCAAATAATGCTTGGCAAAAAGCGGTATAATCTTCCCCAAGCTTATGAAAATCTGCTGACCACTCATAGTTTCCACTTGCCGCAGATTTCATGTCTACAAATCGCAGCAAATCATTATTATATGCAACACTTACGCTTTCAAAACTGTCGAGAAACTCTTCTTCACTTTTTGCATAGAGTAGCGAAGTAATATCTTTGATCGTCGCAAGCGGAATAAACGCTGTAGCATATTTTTCTAAGCGCTGCTCATAATCAAAACATATATCTGAGAACGAATAAAGCCATCCATCATCGTTGGAAAATAACCAATCGAAATCTTTTGATTTTTCAAGGTCTATTTCGTTTTCATCAAAATATTTTACGGTAAAATTAATTTTATTTAACCTTCTATTCGCGCCAGCAGCAAACACTCTGTTCTCTTCAATCTGTTTGTACGCTTTCTTAGGCGCAAAGAAATCAGACGGATTACTCACAATTTCAATATCTTTGTTAGCAAAATTCCAGTTGCGTTTTGCAATATAATCTATAACTCCGCCTACATGCCAACAGATGGTTCTCCATCTATTAACAAGCTGACTATCAGCGTTGTTTTTTTCCACGTGATCTATGGCATTGATAAGCTCTGCACTATTAAACACTATTTCTATTTTACATAGATTGGCCTGATCTCCTAAGCCCCAGTTCTCAAAAGCCATAAAAATAGCTTTTGCCATGGCATTAAGGGGAGTACCCGTAACATGTCCTATTTTTGGTTTAGATATTGTCTCAGTAGTGGGTAATTTTAACCCAAGCACAGCTTCGGTAATGGAATAATCCACTCCCAGCAAGACTGATCGATTCTGTTCAATGTCTTTTCCTAAAATGAATTCTTCTAACACAGACGCATACTCATCATAGTTTGGAATAGACTGCAGCATCCATCCTTCCCATCCGTCCGAATATACATTGTCTTTTACGTTATAAACCTTAATTTTTTCTCTAAATTTTCCATACTGCTTCTGAGACATCTTCCTGAATGGTTTTCGGTCGATAAACTCATACGCAGGCTGTATGATATTCCTTGAAATATTAATGATTTTTGATGGTGCAGGTATGGACGCTTTTCTTTTAGGAATACCCCACAAGTTTAGTGATCCAAAATAATGTTCAACAAGCTTTTCAATCCCATCAATATCTTTCCAACTATCTGCCATACAGCTGAGTTTATAAATGTTCATTGGAACTAATTCGAACAAATCCTTATACAGCTTGTTAATACATTTCTCCTCTTCAGCTGTCCACTCAAATGTAGGTTGTTTAAATATCCGATGATATTTTCCTTTGATATCAGATTCTATTCTGTGGGCATCTATATAATAGCAATCTTTAAGGCCCTCTTTATCTTGAACCTCTTCCGATCCCATCAATACGATCATGATTGGAGCTGGCAAATTCCTGTAATACGTCAGACTATGTTCACGTGCAATCCAGTTATTGTTTTCCATCGATTGAGCAGCCGGACTACATTCCGGTGTAATATTTTCCTTAAAAGTATTCCATTTCTCATTCGACAACTTGGCTTCTAAAATCATATCACTAGATTCATACTTGTTTTTTAGTGCTTTACATAATGCTTCATAGACTCTGATATCCTCGAAACCATCTATACGAAAAATAGTTTTACCCGTTTCTTGAGGCTTTTGCTTGTCAATGTAATTCAGCAAAGTGGATACAATATAGTTCATTACATGGTTACCTCCGTAAATGGATTTACTACTATCGAAGTTGCATCAGATAAATCACGTAAAAACCCTGTGTTCTTCAAGAAATCCTGAAATGCTTTCATGTTATTCATAAAACAGTTAGTCAACTCGATATCCATTTTAGCTTCACTTGCACACGCCGCCTTATATTGTTCAGGCCCTATGACCAGGGAATAATGTTCAAATAACTCTTTTAGAAATATATCTATTGTCATTTTATCGCCCGGCTTAATGATTGAAAGAACAAGAAACTTTACAATATCCTCAGACAATGAAAATCGCTCCATTGCTCCATTTGAAGGAATAATACATTGCATTTCTTTGCCAAGTTTTCTAAAAACATCTAAAGTTTTCTTTCTAGCCTCGGTAAGATACTTGTATGGTGTATCCTTCAAGTCCCCATTATTCTCTTCACGAAACTCAACTATTCTTTTATTGATAGCACAAACAAAAGCTTCTTCGATATTTTTAAAACTATCGGCCGAAAGATGCATGACAGTTTTTCCCGACTTTTTAGAACGCATGTCTACAATCCAAGGCATGCTACCCTTCCCTAAATAGTCGCTTGTTCTTTCACACATCATCCGCATTATCTGAAAGACTACACCTTTTGCTAAGATTTCGATTCGCATGATTGGATGCATTTCATTTGAAAGGAATGTTATAAGCTCATCAATTGTCTTCTGAGCACAATTAATATAACCGGTTGCTGGAATAAACTCTAAACGTTTTTCCTCAACCATTTTTTCAGCATCCAAATGCATTTCGCGTTCCCATGTGCTTTGTATCCAGTTTGCTATACTTGAAAAATTCTTGTTCTGAGCAGTAAGTAAATTTCTCAGACCTTTCTCAAGCTTGATCCGTGTTGTATCCTCGCACGCCTCAAGTCCCTGCAATATGTGAAGATAATACACTTCACCCCCACGAGCTAAGAAATTATGCCTTGTACCATCAAAACAGGTCTCAATTTTAAGCATCTCATCGCTAAATCCAGAGTCATTGATTGTTGTATCCCATTGTAATCCGGCTCTTTCCTGATCTAATGGCATTTCTTCGCAAAATATTAACTCTGGACATATAGGGAGTAGTGCTTGTGCACACCAAGAACGATTTTTCAATACCGCAGCATAACCATGCAGTAAATCCTGTATAGCTTCTACCACCTCTTTAGCCTGTTCTTGGTCATTACAATTCACGCTTTTCTTAAGCATTTCACAAATTTGTTTATAGGCTTTTTCATCAACAGTTATTTTGGAATTTTTTTTAGCCCTATCAAAAAAAATAAAACGTTTTAATCCTATTCTCGGATAAACATAATAATTCATAATGCTATCGCTCTGTTTATGAAATTCCATAGCACCTGATTTATCACCTTTATCTTTAATCGATGAGAAAACAAGTAAAAACTCAATTAAATACTCATATAGAGTCTGGTCGATATGGATTCTATCTCCATAAACTTGTATTGCTATATTATTTCGCCCCGATGTAGTCCTCCCATTTTTAGGATATACATTCATTGGTTTGATCCTCCTAAACTCAGTCTAGCTTCCATTTATTATTTTCCTCGTATAAAGTTATTGTCTCCCACTTATTTGTTTTCATCACCATCAACTCTAGTCTTCCATCTTCACTTTGTGCACAGCACGCAAGAATCTGAGCTTTGATGCTATCGATTCCGTGAGACAATTGAGGGTCTATATTTGTCGTTACAATTCCGTTTCGGATATCCTCAAAATAATTAAGGAGTGGCAATGCGATAGGATATGTAATTTCCTTTCCGCATACTTCCATCCTTAACTCACTCCTTCGCCTCTCACCATCAAAGTTACACTTATTACTGTATAAGGTCTTAACCTTAATATCTCTTGAATACACGACATCGTGAACCATCTGTACACTTTGTGTGATTCCACTTCCTCTCTTCAATGTCAAGGGAATGCTATTCTTACTTTGATAGGTGTCGCCAATGAAAATCATAGCCAATGCGTCTAAGACAAGCATTTTATCATCATTATTAGTACTTGCTCCCCGCCTTAACTCTAAATATCGTGGGTAGCTGTTCGAGAATCCATCCTTTAGCAATTTAGTATTAACTTTATCATCCGTCTCGATATTAACTAGATAGTACATTCTTCTAACTGCTGCTTGCCAGCGTGTTGAATAGTGATTCTTAATTCCTAACTCACGAGCAAGAGTCTGAAGTTTCTGAGGGAGTGCTGAATAGTCCTGTTTGATGAAAATAGACTCATCAGCAACTATTCTTTTTTGGTCATAATGATTATTCATAATATCAGATATTGCCTGTATTTCTAACGCATCCTTATTAACCTTGAATCCCGAATAACCGAATATTGAATTTGTAAAGAGGAAATCGAACAGGTAGTTACCGTTATCTATATTCTTGACTTTTTTGCACTCTAAGCCACCTGTTATTGCAAAGCTTAAATGAGCAGTAATCTGTCTAATCGTCAGCCTTTTGCCATGCTCCTGTTGCCAAATATAATGAGAAGTCAAAAAATCGCTAACCTTGGCGAAGTTCTGTGATACGATGATTTGATTAAATTTAATTGGACAGTTTTTAACTTTAAGGCACTGTTCGCATCGAACCCATAAACTATCTTCAATAATATTTTCAAGAAAAGGTTTGGCAAACGAAGTATTGTCTATTCCGGCAGCATTGATGGTTCTAATTTTGGAACCACAAATTTCTTCAATTGAACCGCTATTTTCATCGATAAGATTCAAAAGCTTAATTTGCGCATCCTCACCAAGAATTTCTTCAAATGTATTTAGCAATGGTCCTGTATTAGCAATTAGAATTACATATTTATCTTGGACAGGATATTCTAAAAAATCCTTCATTTTACTTTTGCGTTCATGTTCCGAAAGTTCGCTAAAGTCCTTAATATATAAACATGATTTTCCGTTCGGTAAAACAATTTCATCGAAGGGCTTCAATTCTTGTTCATTAAGTAACCCCAAATCATTGAGGACCTGCAATAGCAGGCTGGTTTTTCCATCGCCTGCATGACCAGTTAATATGATGATATGAGGTTCTTCATTTGTAAGTTTATCGATGATGAAGGCACCCGTTGGTCGTTTTACTATTGTCTTGTGAAAAAAAGGATTATTCTGGTTAGACTCAGCATATGCGTTTTCATTTCTCGCACCCACATTGTGCAATGTGTTTAAATATTTAATATACTCGGAGTTAGGAACTATTTTTTCCACATGATTTCACCTCATGAAAATTATTTTCTATGGCTTTTTTTAATATTTTATATAATCATGCCTTATTAACATCTCAATCAACTAGAATGGAAAATAGCGACCACTAAAACTGAACTGCATCAACGAAAAAGTTCCTAGGGGTCAGTGATCCACTAATAACATTGACAATTCGATCCTGTTCAAACAGGCATTGTAACTACGCAGAACTCGTCTTATACCATCTTTCCCATTCCATCATAAACACAAAGGACCACCTATTTAAGTTAGAATAGATCATTGAAATAATCTGTTTCCTTGTTGTCCCTTAACAATTAGTAAATTTCACTCTTTCTCTGACACCGTATAAAATAGGTTGCGCCTGAAACTAAAGTTCAACAGTATCCCCTTTGTGCACTCTTATATAGACTACATCATCCATCCTTTGATTAGAAGGTGCAATATTTGTCAATTTACACCCACTATGGGATTCCTAGAATAAAAATATTTAACTCTCAGGGCTACTTCCAGAGAACGCAACTCTGTAAATGTTTTCCCACTAGTTTTTAGCATTAGACAATCCTAGCGCTAGAAATAATCTACAAAACTTCAATGCTTATTTCGTTACTTAATTCTTAAAACAATCTTACAGTAATCTAATATTCAACATTATTCTGTTAATCCCTGCCAATATCTGTTTTCTTTTACGGCATACCTTATATTTTACAGGCTTAAGCAATCTTAACTCCAGACAATTTCATTTCGGTATCCTCTGCGTAGATCATAACACGAAGCACAGACATAATTTTGTGGATCACGCAGCTGAACTATTTTCCCCACGCTCACACTCTCTCCTTAATTTTTCCGACACCCAATCTCTCACCGTACGATTGTACAATTTTTTGGGCTTTCCACTCCGCAATATCCAGCTAAGCGATCAAAAACTTCAAACCTTCTCCCTCGTCATTGAGTTCCGATGATTACTTCCTACTTGTCCAGTGATCATTGCGGGATAGCTGTAAGCTAGTCGTAGAGCCTTTCTCCCCTGATTAACCATACATGAACCATAAGCAAAATATAGTTTCTTCGAGGTTGAGCGTTTAGACATAATAATAATGTACCTTCAAATTTATAATTTTTTTCGGATTGCTTCTCTGTTGCTATTTACAAGTCTAAACGATAACCCAGGACGATTCATGGAAGCTGAGCTTCTTAATTTGGGATGAATTCAGCCTTAAGAATAATAGTGTGCCATCCACATAGGACTGTTTTATGAGCTCATTTTCACGAATCCACTTTTTTGATTACATCGCGATGCTTAAATGAGTCCGATCATTAGTCCATCCCTTAGAAATTAGCTTTTGCATGACGAGCGTTGCATTCACCGCATCATCATAGGCGGCGTGTAGGATACCCCTTTTATTAACTCCAGTTTCCTCAATGGCATCCTTTAGGGAAATCATTCTATTACGGTTATTAAACAACATATATTCCTTGGCTAAATCTATATAGTTCTCAAATAAGAAGGGATATTCGAAGCCGTATTTATCACAAGCATTTTTAAATACGAGGCGATCCCGATTCTCCAACCCTCAAGCCAGGTATCTTGAGTAGGACTCATTTGCCACAGTCATTGCAGAATTTGCTCAAAGGAAATACGGTTCTCGATATCTGTTTGTTGTATAGCAGCAATACCGGTACAGTCTTCAATGATTCTAGGCCAAAACTGAGGTTTAACGAAAGCATTATAACCTTTCTCCTGCAATACTCCGTGTCCGTCAGCAACGACTGCTCCACTTCAATAATCTCAGGGAACCAGACTCTCGGCCTTACATATCGTTGGTGCATCGTAAACTCAAAGTCCATAAAAAATGCATCTTTCATACCCCTTCCCCTATGAATTATTAGATTTTTTATAGCCATAGACAGAAATATCTGCTAATTTTACTTCAAAGAGAAGGTAATCCATCTACCCAGATCCTTAGATTTCTCATATCATCTTTAACGTACTTTTCAAGGGTACTTCTTTCCAATTTAGTGAAGGCCTTTTGTCCTTTTTTAGTATTTCTTTTACCATAGATCTGTGACCGATAAATGGACCTCCCATCTTTTATTTCCACCGTAAAGCCCTCGGGCACGTTCTCAGATTCCATAATCCTGTTCATACCGAAATAGGCGCAGCCATAACTATCAATAGCATGACCACTGCAACAAGCAAATGTCGGATATCCCTTTTGATTCAATTTCAGAATCACATCAAAAATCTGTGTATCAATCTCGTCTACACTACGAATAGGAAAACAATTACGACAAAACTTTACTCCCTTTCTGTGGACAGTCCAACAGTGAGTGCATACATAAGTTTTATCATCCATTTCTGAGTTAATGCAGTCAATTCCCTCGCTCGAAATAATACTGTTTTGCTTGTCTGCCCTTAACAATTGATCAATTTCCGCTCTTTTAGCGGGCACGGTATAGTATGTTGCGCCTGGGCCATAGGGCCCTTCGGTATCTCTACTATCCTGTCTTATATAGCCCAGATCGACCAATTTCTGAATAAATGCATCCATTATTATTAATTTATGGTTTAGAGCATTTGCTAGCATAAAAACACTTTCACGCCCTGGGCTACTCCTAAAAAAACGCAATGCAGTGATTATATCTTCCTTCTCATCTCGAGGGCCTCGGTCCCTGACAATGGCGCATTGCTTTATCGCATGTAGAAACACGGATGTTCTATAAGCCTCTGGCAGTAAGGCTCCTCCCCGCTTTAGTTCATCTTCATATACTCGCGTGATGGGTCTAAAACCAGAGCAGATGTAATCAGGCTGTGAGGTATACACCAGAACATGATCATACTCTATATCCCCAACACTCACAGTCACCGTCTCTTTACCGTAATGCCTGGGATATCCTTCACGAGAATCGAGATAATCCGCTTCTACTCGAACTGTTATTTTGTAAAGAACACCATAGACATGGCCCTTTAGGGATGGGATTATATTGGCGTAGACATGCTCTCCATCCATTGCCAACTTGTTCATCTTAAACTCATAACCCTCCAACCGAGCAACCCCTATTTTCTCAAAACCATCAGCGTAACCACTTGACTGGATGCGTCCTTCGTAGTCCATACAAGAACCGTAGGCAAAATATAAACGACTCATTTCCTTCTCCCCCTCTATTATCTTTGCAAAGCGTAGCGAATTTCTCCAACTGTGCTTAATCTGAGTTCCAATTTGGGTCAAGGTATCCGGGTTTGCCCAATAGTAGACATACGCTTTTTCCTCTTTACCACTTACGGTTTGAATCTCTTGGACCGTACGATTATATAGATTTCTCTGATTTTCCGACCCAGAATATCCTTCCAAGCGATCGAGAATGTTCAAGGCTTCTTCCACGTCCTTGAGTTCGAGGATTTCTCCCCAGACTTCCTCTTGTCCACCGATCAGAGCAGGATAGCCGTAGGGAAGATCGTAGAGCCGTCCGAGAGTTTTCGCTATTTCGAGGTGTTTGATAAAGGGCTTGACTAGACGATGATTATGCATATCTTTCATTAAGGTTCCGTAGACAAAGACTTTGTTGATTTCCATGGACATCCCCTCCGTTTCTTTATTAATCACAGTTTATAGGATGGGGGTCCATAGTTCACCGCAATTGAATTGCATTTTTCGCAGAGGAAAAGGGACTAAGCTCTTGGCCTAATCCCTTCGGCATTGACTATTCTATTGAATGGTAGGCTGAATTTTTCGCCTGAATCGGCATCTCTGAACTGATATTCTTTATCTCCGTGCCCCAAGTCAAGGATATAGACCAGTTTGTAGAGCGTTGATTCCTCTTGTTTATAGGTAATCAGAATTGGCTTCCCAGCCTTCATAGAGTATACTAAATTCCCGTGAACGTTATCTTCAAGATAACAGTCTTCCGTCATGAAGCGACTGTAGGGTTTGGAATAGGTTGGCCCATTACCAAGGACCTTTTCTAATTGTTGTTTGGCGTAAGGAGTGAGTTGCGCCCAAATTTGTTGTTCAATCATCTCAAAGGGCTTTCTGTATAGGACATCTGACGTTAAGACCTGTTTGACCCCCATCATCAGTTCTGCCAAAGCCGTCAAATTAAAAGCCATAAAAATCGGGTGCACACTGCAGGTATATTGAACCTTGTTATTTTTGGTCTTAACTTCTAACTTCAGAGGAAAAAGGCCCTTGCCCTGGCGTAGATCTTCAAGGTCTGACTGTATCGTTCGTTTGGATACCCAGAGAACCTGTTTCAGTTCTTCCAAAGTCCGGGGTTTTTCTTGGATTGATTGGATCAGTTTTAAGCGCCTAGATTCTTCTGATTGAGGCACGTTTAGATCCAGTCCCTCCAAAGGGTTGAGTGGTATCTTGTTTGTGCTATGAAGAAATGCCCAAAACTTAACAATCGCTTCTAAAGCATCTTGCTTCGCAGGAGAGCTTTTCAAAGAACAGATGAATTTCAGTAAGTCCGTTTTTATACAAGTCACATTCAAGTCACCCGAGTTGGTGAAATAGACACTTAAGGATTCTGAAGGAATTTTACTCAGGTATTTCCCCAAGACAGCCGTAGTGGTATCTTTGTACGTTGAATTTTTGAGCCGATCTAAGTAGGTCGTTAGCAGAATATCAAATGTCAATGAACTAATCTCCAGTTTTTTTAGCAATAACATCCCCATCCCTCTTAGCCAAAGAGATTCGCTGGGCATTCGTGCCTGCGGTAAAAGTTCTGTCGAGGATATGCGGATTTACACGCTATCGCAACCTGTTCTCCATATTGATATTCGAACAGAGTCATGTTGTAGAGTTGAAATCCCTTTATGCACAATTAGTGAGTCAATTCGCCAGTCCTCCGGATTTCCGCTTATTCCACCGATTATTGGATATAGGCAATCTATTAGGCTTTTTACCTTACCGGTTGCGATATCGCCAATGTTTATCTTTTCATTCCCAAAGAGTAGGCGAACAACAAACCTTGAGTCTTTTTTTATAGGGTTAGTTTTAAGTCTAGAGATCCATATTGGCAACTGGGTATCTGTAGCTTTACTTGGTAAATCTCCGGTATAAACCGAATCAAATATTGGTTTTCCAAGTCCATCTTCCGTGTCATACATCACAGCTTTTATAGCGGTAATTTGCACTCCATATGAAATTCCTTCAGCCTTTGTAGCATGCCACCACCGTAGATTTGGCCTTTTTCCCTGAAACCAGCCAAGTTTACCGATCAACACAGAAAATACCGGTTCACAGAGATTATCTACGTCAAGAGGATGCCCTTTAGGAGCAAATGTAGGTAGGATGAACCTAAGGTCGAGGCCAGTATAACCCACCTCACTTTGGGGTGTTAATGTCACCGTGTCAGATAGACAATCCTTCCAAGGTCTTTCTGCTTTTGTGGCATAAGTGGCAGGTACTCCGCCGACCCAAATTGAATTCCTTTCCAATTCTTGTCCTCCCTCTGATATAATTCTTAGTATTTTATCGAACCTCGAAATGCTTTGTGCTGATCTTTCATCAGATGTCTCACGTAGTTAAATTTTCAAAAGTAGATCCCCTAGTTCAATAAATTTGGGCTTTTAATATTACATTGGTAATGTTCTAATTGATAATTCCACCTTTTTCCTCCATTACCTCCAAAGATAATGCAAATAACCTCAAGAAAATTTCTTTGGCCTGATTGTCTAAAAATTACCAGTTTGATCAACATAATAATACATACGCTCGAGTGAAACTGGACCCTTGAATCTGGCCGAAGAGGACTGTGCTACAGCCCACAATTCAGCAAGGATTACAGCAGCTCTGTCCTTTTTATTCGCTGTTTTTATTTGCTGCATCATCAAGCAGCCGAAGATTGAGCAAATAAATCAAGGGCCCTTAGCATCCGACTGCGCATCATTCCTAGCCGTACTTCCTCGTCCGTCCATGACAACAAAAAATGAGGATGGCAACTTAGTCACCCTACTCATCTAAGATACCCACGGCATCCAATTCAAATTATGCTAAGGGCAACACTTTACAGGCATACCCCATAGTCTGGATCTCTTGATTAATTCTTCCGATTTTGACTACCTATAAACTTAATACCTTCGTAATATATAGTGGCAAATGAGAATCCCTAACAAAGAGGACTGTCAATCTAATCAAAAGGTGACATTTAAAATAAGGCCGTTTTTATTTCTGAGTTATTAATAAATCTCTCCAATTTAAATGCTTCGAGTTTTGTTTTAAAGCTTAGCCATTCGTTCTTAGATGTTAATATTTTCTTTAGTACAAAAAAAGAGCCTCCAAAATAAAATGGCCCACCGTGGTACGCTTTCTAATGAAGAGGCGTGGTGGGATCTGTTAAGATAATTATGAATTATTATAAATCAAAGGTAAACGTACATACAGCAATTTTTAACCTGTCGTTTTGCCGCGTTTTGCCCTAACCGTAACCTTGAAGTCTATACCAGAATTATGCCGTTATAAAATAGCCATACATCCTTCTACGGCAAGTAGTGTTTTCGATCTTCCAGAGAATCCTTACTTACTATTTCCACATCTCTGCTTTATTTCCTCCCAGAAAAGCGAAAGCAATTTAACTTATAAACAGGCTATCTGAAGAAAACGACTTTGTCGAAAATTTAGTAGAAGACTTACGACTTTCAAATTAGCGTTGGTATTTACATCTGGCGATTTACTCTCTCATAGCAAGACATTTGGCAATCACCGATTGCACTACAGAGTAACATCAGCCACCGGCAGGATTCTTAGTTACACATTCACGACCGGAATTGGCCCCAGTATGCTTTTTAATATCATCCAGAGTAGAGCAGCACTTAGCCACCACGACATGGTATAAGATTTCTTCGTCCGTGACCTTTGCACAATAACAAATAGGGACTGGGGAAGGGACGTTTTTAAACCAAATCCTGTCTACCAATTCCTCCTGAAGAATTGCTTTCTTCCTATCTGGAGTGTAGTAAGCAACTTCACACTGAGGAGTTCTACACAGGAAGAATTGTTCTCCTTCAACTTCGGTGCCTTGTTTTACCTGATGTTCCACCGTTATTTTATGAACCTTTTGCCCTACTCCATGACAAATAGGACAAGTTGGAGTTGGAGCTACAGCTATGTTTGGGTTTGTTGATAGTTCAAGCATACTAGAACGGGTCTCCCTCTTCTCCTTTATTATTTTTATCTTCTTAATATAAGAACGTTCAAGAACTGTTATTTAACTTAGCATGTCAATAGTTTATAAAACTATTTTAACACTTAGCTTTTATACCAATTAAAAAAATTAGCCAAATCAGTTGTACATGCAGTCAGAGGGTTGAAATGTAACGTTACAATTTGTTTATTCACCTTGCCGATTAGCAATGAGACAAATATCCTGAGCACAAATTGCCAACCGCAATGGCAACCTCTACATATTTAATTCGAATTCGCGAGAGTCTCTAACAACAATTACATAAAGCGAACAGTACCGGCCTCTACAAAGAGGTCAGGGCTTTTGAATTAATTTGCCCGAGAAGTGTTCGAATTAAGCGTTCAGCATCTAGCATGATCGTGGTGAACAATCATCCCAACGGTAAGGTACCCTATTTTTTGCTCAATCTCCAGCCCCATAATACAGCTGCAACAAAAACAGCGATCCTAAAGGACAGACCTGCCTGTCATCCTGCTTGAACTATAGGCCGGCAGCACAGTTCTCTCGGGAATGCGTTCCGGGTCCTGGCCGCTTAGGATGGGAGTTGGGCGACAATTCTTCCTCCGGAGTCTGGGGGCAAGTTCCAGTCGGTACCTCAACAATTCCCCTTGATTATACCGAGCACGCAGTTGTCATTCTATGTTCTTCGTATTGATCTCGTCATGTTCAAGGGCGAATACAATTAGTGGGGCACCATTTCGGTTATCCCGTTAATTGTTAAGACTGCCTCATCGTATAAAGCGATGTTTATGTGTAATACCTCGGCTGCGGGTGATATCTATCGCTTGTGGCAAGCTTTTTTTAGATTTTTCAGCTTCAGTCCGAGAAGTGTCCGTGCAGCACGAGGGATACCGCAGGGGTGAAGGCCCGAGGATATGCTCGCTGCTACCACATGGACACACTGCTCGCACCAATAAGCTGGAGTCCGCAGGACATTCTCGCCGCAGCGATGAATGTTTTGCTGGCGAGCGCCGAGCGACCGGTCCCACGTGACCCTATCCGGGCTTGCACCCGTCCGTGCATGACCGACTCAGGAGGGAATTTGCGGGTCCCGGCCCCGGCCGCCATGACCAGCGTGAGCGGTAATTCGTGGACGGACGGTCCGCAGGGCGAGCCCCGCCGGCAGACAGCGCTTTCCCGTCCGCGCTGCCTGGTTCGTCTGGCGGCGGTCCTGGAACCACGGGTCGAAAATCTTACCACGTCACGTAGGCCGCGCTCAGGCCTTCGTGCAGCTTCGTCCGAGCGGCGAGTTCTCCCGACGCAGGAGGGAAACGACCCGCTGGGAACGGTTAACTCAAACGTCAAGCAAGGCAACCCAAGCAGGCTTTGACCCACAGCGCAGGCACGGGAGGACTGTGCAGCCAGCTTTTATTTCAAGCAGAATGACTAGCAGCTCTGGACTATTTGATTGCTGTTTTTTTTGCTTCAGTATTAAGCGGCCAGTGATTGAGCAAATAAAGCAGGGAACCTTATCGGCAGCCGGTGATGCAAACCTGAGCGGCCAAGACCCAATACCGCGAGGCCCTGCTCCCCGGCAGCAAAACCGCGGGCCTAGCTTAGGTAGAAGACCGAGGCACGAGGACTGCTAGCTTAGCGGATACTGCTTGACCCGCAACACGGCCGTGTATTCCCGACGTAGGAGGGGATTCGAGGCCACTGGACCCGCTACCGCGGGCCTAGCTCGGTTAGCTCCCCGAGGCTACGAGGGGAGATCCACCGAGCGACAGTAAGCTAGGACCCTTAATTTTGCCCTAGCCATGGAAGCCGTCCGGGGTTACGAGGACAGATTCCATGGCGTAAACAACCGGGCCAGGCTGTTTACGCTACTAGGGCGTTAACCCCAGTAGCGTAAACGCCAGCCCTAGCAGTATAACCGCGGGCTAACTTTTCTGGCGCACACCCCAACGCCTTACCCCAGCATGCTTTAGCATGACGGGGTAACAGGAGGGGTATGCGCCAGACGACCGCGTAAAGAGTAGCTCCGTCATTGATGATAAAATTATCTCATACGAACGGCAATAAACCGCTCCGAATTTAGCCCAGCATGCGTTTGCATGGTGGGCCAAGCGGTCTTGCTCCCGGCACGTATGCCGCGCTCAGGCATTCGTGCATCCCACGGTGAGCGTCGAGCGGTGAGATCCCGACGCAGTGAAGCCCAGTTCCGACGCAGGAGGACCGTGGGCTCCAAGGAGGGAACGAGCCGCTGGACGTGAACAGGACCCAACCGCGGGCCTAGCTTAAGTTAGCTCCCCGAGGCTACGAGGGGAGATCCACTTAAGCGGCGGTCCCCTGGACCCCCAACACAAACCCGATCATGCTCAGCATAATCCGTCCTAGCCCGGGAATAGCCCGAGACTTAATATGCAGCTTGAACTACGAGGGCTGATTCCCGGGCGGAGGAACTTCTCCCATTGCAACATAACCGCGGACCCAGCTTAGGTAATAGACCGAGGCACGAGGGCTGCTAGCTGAGCGGAAGCGGCCTTGACCCTCAACACGGCCGCGCATGACCAGAGTGAGCGGGAATTCGGGGACCGACGGCCCGTAGGCCGAGTCCCGCCGGCAGGCAGCGCTTTCCCGTCCGCGCTGCCTGCCGGCGAAGTGCCTGGACAGAATGGGTGAAGCCTGGAGGATTTAGTCCGCAGGACCGAGGCGAATAGCCGAGTCCGGAAGGGATCGCACCGCTTGCATTAGTGACTTCCCCTCTAGCTGTGCACTATCAACGACGTCATAAATGTTCTTAATAACCTCGCACCCTTGATTCCTTACGCTGATGTTACGTGGGGCAAATCTACCATCAATTGATCTTTTAAGTAGACTAAAAAGCGTCTGGTATGTATAAAGAAATGCCTCTTACCAAACATTCACGTTCAATTTCATTGATCGCTGCTTCTGCTTCATCATTCTCATCTCTGAGGAATAACTTATCTGCCACGACAAACTTCCGTGCAAGGTCGTCTGGAAGGTTAGAACTACGCAAAATGTATAGCCTATTGTCCAAACTTATTTCCATAAATTTCACACTCCCTATTATTCTGCCGTAATAACTAATACTCGGTGGAACATTCTCTCGTCATTTGTCGTTCCAACACAGGTTCCACCATTTTCGGAACGTCTAGTTCCTTAAGTAGTTAACCGCACTCCTAAGACACCAAATCCTTTGCTTTCTCTTTGTTACTAACTGCTATTCCTTCTAGAATTATCAGATCCGTTTCATCTTTAAGAATATGCGTTTTTCTATGGCAATTGGGGCAAAGGGCCACAACATTTCCTATTGCATCTTGTCCACCATCAGCTAATCGAACTACATGGTGTTCTTCTAAATATGGTTTTCCATCTTTATCTACAAACGGTGCCATCTTACTACATAACTGACATTTACCTTCTGCCAACCGTTTAACAAGCTCTTTTATATAGGGGTCCCTATAATAAACTGTCGTCTCTGATATCTTTTTTGATTTTGGAGTTTTATTATTTTTAATTCTCTTTAGTAGTTCTGCTACACCTAGCTGCTTGGCTTCTTTTTCCGCTGTTTCTAATGTAACCAGTTGAGCCTGATCTGTTAAACCATACCCTTGCGAATGTTTCTCAATGAGTCCAAGTAATCTTACAATATTATCCGCACTCAATTTCTGTTTGGTCTGTGTAAAAGGAACTACATCAGGGCATACGGTCTTCAAGTCATCGTAATTAAAGGGTTTGAAGACTTGTATACTATCTGGATACAATTTCAAAGCACCCTTATACTGTCCAAGCAGCAATTCATCAAATACGACAATTTCATTAAGTCGAGCACTTGCGATTATCTCGTTGTTAATTTGGAATAACAATAAGGCGTTATTTTCACTAACTAATCCACTCTTTCGGTAGTAGTAGGAACAACCTTCTCTTTGGATCAGATCTTTCAGGAAGTATTGTTCTTGTATTTGGGCGCATGATTTATTCGGAAATTCTTCAGAACCACTCATTGGAATAATTCTTATTTCAGGAATATTAAACTCGTTTTGTGTCTTTCCCTTAGGTTTAAATAAAGAGGCAACAAATTGCTTATCATCCTTAGAGGCCTGTATTTTATAAGTCTCTTCCATTATGTAATCATACATTTCCTTTGTGGCATCAAATAAATAACCAGTATTCCCCCGTCCAATACTATTAAATGGTGCATCCAATGCAGGTTGTAATTCTCTTAATTTTTTCATATGATCCGATGTTACTATGCAGTTGTTAAAAAAGTGATAGTCTGTGTCTACTCTCCAACCGTCGTTGTTCCACATACCTTCCAATTCGACTGGCCTATTCGCAGAATAACAATCAGAACGAGCCACACTAATAGCCTTGATATTTTTATTTAAGCTGTGGATTATGATATCCCCCTTTTTGACTTGCTTCATTTTATCCCAATGGGATACTCGTCTTCCGGTATCTCCATTCTTTGGCGCCCATAAATATCCCCCTGCTGACTCTTCATTATAGGTTTTGTTTTGGAATACAAAAAAGTAATTCAAAAAAACCCCTCCCACTAGTCATTGAATATTCGTTTAGCTAAGACCTTTACCGATAATCATCATCAGTGACAGCAATAGGTGAAGATCACTTGATCCAAACCAAAGGTCATATGATCCGAATCTTAAAGAATAATCCATTACTATAATTCGTATACACCCGCTTGAAGCATGACATGAAATACTGCATCGA
This sequence comes from Desulfosporosinus sp., assembly GCF_014237355.1. NCBI lineage: Bacteria > Bacillati > Bacillota > Clostridia > Eubacteriales > Desulfitobacteriaceae > Desulfosporosinus > Desulfosporosinus sp. The sequence continues at coordinate 9,635 of NZ_JABZFS010000050.1, read as the reverse complement.
GATCCCTCACATCCGGAACATAAACAATGAATCCATCTCTCCCGCGCGTCAACAACACTCTATAACTATTTATTCTTAATTGATGTGGGTTTTGTACGCCCCGACTGGTCCTTGAATATTTACGCCAGTTATGACAAGTCCACTTCAAATCACTTTCCCAGCATAGGATTGGCATATCAAGTTCTAGACCCTGGCAAGCAAACTCGGTAGCAACTTTCGTCATTTGGCAACATGATGATGGACTAATAGGATTATCATTAAACCATAAACCTACATCTAGATTACTAGTCGTATTGTAGGTGTTATCAACACCAAAAGATGGTAATATATCATTCTTTGATGATGCAACAAGTCCATATCTTTTTTCCGTGCTTTCAAAGTAGCGGTTGTAGCAATACCTTTTTGCTTTATCCAAGTTGCGAGTACAATACATATTAAACCGTTGATAACTTATATTATCTGCTAACTCCCTTGCGTTTTCTAGATCTCCGCTCAACAATGCGTCCACCTAGTTAGTGACATCTTCAGCAAAGTTCGAACGGAGAGACTTATTTAAGTCCAAATCGTCACAAACCTCAACATCAGTTATACCACTAAATACATTTAAGATTTTCGAGGGACATACCACTTTCCACCGCTTGTTACTCTTAACGATTGCATCGCACCACTGTTTAATTCCTTCCTCTTCCCCAACATATATTTCCTGGCCCTCTCCAACTAGGCCTAATATCAAGGATCCACCAGAGATTCTATCTGCTATCTGGATGATTAGATCCGGTTCCGATGAATCCTCTCTGCCTATCTCCACAAAAAGACGATTTGAAGTTTATTGACCTTTCTCCATTAATTTATAGGCAATTGGAACATCTGCGGGCGCTAAATCAAATCGTAATAATTCATCGGTGTGAACAAATTCAAAAGCATCATGAACCGTAAGGGTAATCTCGCCTTCAATTCAATCTACGTTGTATGCAATCAGCTTAATAGTTCCATTTGGGTATCTATAAATGCTCTCGCAGAAAAGTCATTTACTTTCACCTTGATATCCAGCTCTTCTTTGAACTCACGATAAAGACAATCTTCCGCCGTCTTGCCCTCTTCTACTTTTCCGCCTGGAAACTCCCATTTGCCGGCAAGTTTTTCATTCGGTGCACGACGGGCAATAAGTACATTGTTACTTTTAGTGATAATTGCAGCTATAACTTCTTTCAATATGATAGCACCCCATATTCAATCGGAAATACTTTCGACTATTCTCCTACAATAACCTGTCCAATACTAGGCAACAAACTATCTCTCGTTCAATGAGGGCAAAACCTTATCCAAATATTCCTGCCAATACCCACTTTCGTCTCCTTCCATATCATGTAACCAGTAGTACATCATTATTATTTCGAATTCCTGTTTTCTTCCTTTGGCGAAGGATTTTTTTGGCATTTTTCTGTATAGTGAATCAAGATTAAACAGGTTGCCCTTCTGCTTAATATCGTAATCGTATTTTCTCCAAGTCTCTTGACTTTTTTTCCTGTGTGAGGATGGCCAGAGATTTTCATTATCGTAAAAGTAGTGAACCCAATCGAAAGCAAATGCCAATATATTGACTTGGTACTTAGTCCATGTATTTTCAAGCCATTCATTAATACCCTCTGAAATAAAGAGTTTGTCAAATTCCAATCTATATCGGCTATGAACACGGTGGTATTCCTTTATGAACAAGAACAACATTTCTGTTTGGTCTTTAAGGAAAGGAACTTTCTTAACTAATTGCGAATAACAGTCGTACGATAAGCTTCTAAAATCACTGTCGGAGTTATAAAGGAAGAAGAACTCAAACTGTTTTAAGACATTACCAACATTTCGGTTCATTTGCTTACCATATTCGGCATAAATGTTCACAAGCCATTCCCTAACCTCTGGCTCATAATCACGTAATTGTTGGCGATACTTACTCAATTTTTCGTTTTGAAGAGCAGTTTTCTCCTCGGCTTCTGTGATGTTTAAGTAATTATTGAAGTATTCGAAAACGTAGTTCACGCAAATTCTCATGTTTTCATTACGAGCATCCAAATCAAATTCATTTAGGTGATCTTCCTTTTTCCGGCGTGCAATATACTCCTCAAGGCTAATCACTAAACCACCCCATATTCATAAACTCGTTTATTGAAATATTACCATTTATTGTGTTAATTATATCATACTGGAAGAACAATGAAGTGAATAAACAGGAGCCAAAGGTCATCGGAGGAATAATCATAACCTCATTTCTTGCCGACAAAATTTTGTTCCTATGGTCATTCGTCCAATAATAATGCCGCGACATTAATATTAAAGTACTAATATCCTTCATAGGTTAGAGTTTTCTTCTTGCTTTGCCCTCTAGGTTAAACGTTAAGCTAGTTCGATGTTGGTCTTAATGTACGCTGTTTTACTTGCTCGATCTCTGGCCTTGTAATACTGCACAAACTAAAAGGACAGAGCTGCTAGTCATCCAGCTCGAATGATGGGCCAGCAGCACTGTCCTTTTGCGGATCCGTCACAGGTCCTGCCTGCCGCTCAGTGGATCTCCCCTCGCAACCTCAGGGAGCTAACTGAGCTAAGCTCGCGGTTTTTCCTGCTGTAGTAGTGGGGCCCGTCGTTTCGGGTCTTGGCCCTGCCACTCCGAAGTCACCCTCGTATCCTCGGGCTGCCTCCAGAGCTTGGCTCGCCGGCTCGGGTCCAGGCTTATCTTCGGATAAGAGTCACCCCTCGTAACCTGGTGATGCCTCTCAACCTTGGCGCGTGGTTTGTGGTCTTGGCCCACTTCCCAGCGGGTGCGCTCCCTCCTCGAAGGCCCTGACCCTCCTACGTCAGGATCAGTGCTTTACTACGTCGAGAACTCCCCGCTCGGCCGAAGCAGCATGAAGGCCTGAGCGCGGCCTACATGCCGAAGCTCAGATTTGGGCCGTAGGTTTGGGGCTTGGGGGGCCGCTGATTGTTATTGCTTCGGGCTGACAATGAGCGGACCTAGTCGTTTATCATGTGCACTTTCTCGAACTGCTTGGTGTCTCACTCGGCTCAGAAACATAACCCCACCATCTCCGCATGGTGGGGTATGGGGTCTTATCCCTCGTACGCGCATGACTGACGCAGGAGGGAATTCGCGGCCCCACCGTCCCCAGCTCGCATGACCAGCGTGAGCGGGAATTCGTGCTGGAGGGTCCGCAGACCGAACCCACTGGCAGGCCGCACTTTTCCGTTCGTGCGGCATGGTCCGTCCAGTGACCCTGAAAAGTCCAAAATGCAGTATAATGGCACAACAACCACATCAACTATGTAGTAAATCAAGTGAATCATGTCGACGAATAACAAGACGCACGTCCGAGCGGTTCTGGACCCATGACGCTGGCTGGAGAGGACTGTGCTGTAGCTTGCAAACCAAGACAGAAAACAAGCGCTGGGAAGCGGGCGTGGAATGGATGAATGCTCCGGGTTATAAATGAGACATCATTCCAGTTAATAGCCACTTGAGTGTAAGGACCGTTGCAGATGTGTTTTGGTACGGCCTGAACGCATTAAATTATAAACTTCACACTCTTCTTCAATGTCTTACCGTGATAGTGGCCTACACATTGGAACATGTTTACCATTACACGGTTGATTTAAGTTAATAAACGCCTTGGGGTGGTTAACTTTTTGGCTGTCATCACAGTGGTCAACATTTTCAAATTTATTTAAATTTAAGTAAGGGAATTTAAGTAGGGGAATTTAACTGTTGTACCCACCTTTTCCCCTGTTTGTTCTAAAAGTATTTGTTTGCTACCCCCATACCCTACAAGTTTATCTCTTGAGCCATTTCCACGGGTGAACCACGGTTGCTTTTCTATGAATATTCGGACTCTTTTTGCAAAAGCATCGGGGGGGTTGTAACTCGCAAATTCCAAAAAATATTGCAATTAATTTACCTAAATATTTTTTTGAATTTGTCATAAATATTGTGCTCATGCAATAAGTATTAACATGACGTTAAGGAAGGATGAAGATGGGTGTTTACAGTAATTAAATCGTCAAAAGAAAAGCCCGTATCAATTGAGGTGGATGACTACATCAAGAAACATCAAATTCCTACTAGTACCGAATATGCTGTACGGAATAAGATCAAAGACCGGAGAGAAAGTTTAGGATTAACTCAAGCGAACGTTGCGGAAATGTTAAATATTACGAGGCAAAGCCTTTCCTTAATCGAGAAGGAAAAGCAAACTCCAACAATTCTGATGTGCTGGTTAATTTCGCAGGTTCTTGAAGCGGATATTACTGAATTGTTTTACTTTGAAGTGATGGAGGAGGATGAAAATGGGAAAAAACAGTAAGCTATCAAACCTAATGAGAAGAGATGAAGTTTTGAGGAATCATGTAAATAGTGCTGGCTTTGTAGCTTTTGTAATGGTAATGTGCTATGGGTTTCTTGATGTTATCTTCGGCTTAGTTAACAAGGAAATCACTTTAGAAATTGCCAAGTATGGATTAAAATTAGTTGGATTGGGTATGCTTACGTTCACCTTTATTTTATTCATGGTTACAAAAGCTAAAACGAATACTTTAGCAAACGTTCTGCACGGATCGTATCCATTATTGGATCAATTTTTTATGGGTTATACCTATTTACCCAGGGGTTTGAATTATGGGTTTTCCTTCTTGGGTGGGCTCTAGTAACATGCTTTATTTTCTGGGCTGTTAATTTTCTCTTCAAAGATATTTCTAAGACACACCCATATTTTTAAACCAAAAGGTTGTAAGCACAACAAAAAAGGCATAAATCAGAGAGATCGCTTTTTTAGCGATCTCTTAATCCATCCTATTCAGTTGTTGTATGGGAGGAATAAAGAATCATCATTCCTGAAAAAATTAGCCGAACGATCTTCTCTAAAGTTCATTTAGCTTAACTATTAAACGGTTTTAAGCTTTATAAAGAGCTAAATAACCTCAACTAAAAATTTTCTAGGGTATCTTTAGCATTGAAAATTTAGAGATTGTATTCTGGGATACCCCTGTCATCTTGGAAATGCTCCGTGCGGACATTCCTTCATTAAAAAGTGTAAATCTCTGATATACAATCCTTATCCTCTTGTACATCTGTTGTTTAAGGTAAACCCTGAATATAAACTATGGAAGGGAGGTATTGTATGTTTGAAAGTCGAGAAATTGAAGTAAAACTTAATCCTTCAAATTTTCGCCATTATGAAGAATTAGGTTACGAAATGCCTAAAGTAAAGAGTAAGAGTGGTAAATTAATAGTAGATTTTAATGCTAAAATAAAAATTAAAGTTGAAGATTTACCAGATTCATCTAATGTTCAGATTAATATATATTGTGATGGGTGTAAAACATTGATAAAAAATGTTTATTGGTATAATTATAAAAGGTATTCTCACAATGGAAAATATTTTTGTAAACCTTGCGGTAGTAAATTGTTTGCAGGAGATAAAATTAAAGATACAAAAGCACGTAATAGTAAATCATCATTTTATGATTGGTGTTATGAGAATTTAGACAAAGAAGAAGCTGATGACTTATTACAACGATGGGATTATGATTTAAATATTAATAGAAAAGGAAAGTCATTTTCTCCAAAAAATATTAGTTTCAAATCTAGGTTTAATGGAAAAGGTTATTGGTTTAAATGTTTAAAAAATAACCATGAACCTGAACAAAAGAATATAAAGAATTTTGTTAATCGTAGAGATTTTATGGGTTGCTCTAAGTGTAATTCGTTTGCACAATATGGAATAGATAATTATGGAAGTAATTTTTTGGATAAGTATTGGGATTATGAAAAGAACGTTGTAGACCCTTGGTTAATAAGTAGAGGAAATACTAATGTTTCTGTTTGGATAAAATGTCAAGAAAAAAATTATCATAAAAGTTATGAAACTTTACCTTCCAATTTTACAGGTCTTAACAGAAGGTGTCCGTATTGTTGTAATCGCAAATTGCATCCTTATGATTCTCTTGGTTCATTATATCCTAAAGTTGTATCTTTATGGTCTGATAAAAATGAAAAAACTCCATTTGAAGTAGCTCCCCATAGTAACATTGACATTTGGTGGAAATGTCCGAATGGGATTCACGAAGATTTTACAAGAGGTATTAATACATCGAACACGTTAGATTTTCGTTGTCCATCTTGTTATAATGCATCTTATGGTGAAGCTAGAATAACTAGTTTTTTATTGGAAAATGGTTTTAAAAAGGTGTCCCCCAAATTGTATGACGGTAATTTTAATAAAAAAATTTATATACCACAAAAAAAATTTAATGATTTATTGGGGATAAATAATGGATTTTTGATGTATGATTTTTATATTCCAAAATGTAATTTACTTCTTGAATTTCATGGTAGACAACATGAAGAATTTACACCATATTTTCACAAATCGTATGAAGATTTTAAAATACAAGTAGAACATGATAAACGAAAACTAAAATATGCTAAAGAAAAGGGATATAAATTAAAAATTATATGGTATTGGGAATATGACAATATTGAATATATACTTGATAATTATTTATCAGATCTTAATCAATAAAGTTATGGGATCCCCCTTTTGAGATATCCGATATTTTTCGACCTATTTACGATGAATCTTTCTGATTAATTTGTATTTGTTCATAGTCCTTATAATTAAGAGGTAATGTTTTATTAGTGGAAATCATACAGAATCTAAATTTTAAATCGGGGTAAGACTTAAATTTAAACAAGCAGGGAGTTATATTTTGACCCTCTGCTTATTGTTTATAGCGTTATTGGTTATTTAAATTTTGCTATATAACTTGTATATAAATTTACAAGTCATTCTTGAACATGAGGATATCGAGTTAATAATAACCAACAACTTCTAGTTATTCTTAAACCGTGTATAATCGTTTATTTCTCATGAGAGGGGAAAGAATGTCTAAAAGATTAAACTTTTACTCGTTTATTGCGTCATTGCTTTGTTTAGGATTGCTTCTATTAACTAGCTTTTCAAAAGTATTTAGCTTTTTTACAAATACAATTGAAGTCCATTCTCTGATTATTGTTCTAATCCTATCAATTTTTTCTTTCTTTTTGAGCATGTTTGGGTTTAGTGGCGTAAGAGACTGGAGATCATTCGCAAGAAGTTTAATCGCAGTAGTAATTACTTTAGGACTATCAGTTTCCCTAATATTCATCATCGGTATTGGTCATCTATTTGGTGCAAAATAAACATTTAAAGATGATGTAGGAATCATTAAGTGAACTTCGCGTTGTTCTTATTACCCTTCAGTCGCCTGACTGGGTGTTGAACGGCATTGATAGAATTTTATGCCTATTCGTTTTTTTATATTATACGTCCAATTACATTGGCAAAGACGTGAAAATTTCTAAGCAAAAACGTAAGTAGTAACACTAGGGGCAAAACCTTTAAATGCATATTTCCGTCTGGGTAAGACAAAAAACAAAGCTATTGCCGAAAGGAAGTCGAAACCCGGAACTGCTGCAAATGTATGAAGAAAGCTATATCCTTGTTCAGCAAGCAATCCTACGGGAAGTGCTGCACACAGTGCTGCTATCCACCCTTGTCCTCTGCTAAACCATACAATATAAGCTGCTACTGTTGATGCTAAAGATATTAAGCCCCAACGGAAAAAATAGTATTTTGGAAAAAAACCAAACAATTTCGTCGAATATATATAGTATGTAATCAACATTCCGATAAAGAATACACAGACTTTTATTGCCCCAATCTTTGGGTTTCTGCTCCATGCAGCAATAATCGTAGCTAATAAAACCCATATACCCAGTCTGGTAGTTATGTCTTTAATGACACTCCAAATGTTCCCCATTGGCCAGTTTACGGGACAGTGTCGCTGTATTTTGCTACTAAACCAAGAAACATTCCTAAAGCAAAGATTGATATCACTCTTAAAATTAACTGGTTTATTGTCAATGGACCAATTTGTTCAGCTCTTATTTTGTTCAGAGTTCCTTTTACAGACATGATAACCTCCTGACTTAACAAAATTATTTGTTTCACAAAGTCTTACAAATTATATTTTAGCCTATAATTAACTGGTATAATACTGTAGTTTTTAACCCATTTCCCATAATTCTTATTACGCTACCTTGAGGGGATTCTTCGTAACAATTAAATATGCTTTATATACTGACCTCGGTGCCCGCTCCCGCTCGCGTAATCTCCCCTAGACGGAGAGCCTCCGCTCGCTGAGATATAGTTTGCTGTCCTGGTATAGCCGCTGCGGGTGATCTGGCCGAGTCCGGCCAGCTTCCCTTCTCTAAGCACGCGGTTATCCGGCCCGCAGCCACACATTCCCTCAAAAATTTCGGGAATCCATGGCCGCAGCCGATAAGCCGCTCTTTCCCTCCTGATAGTCGGGAACAAGCCGACGGGAACGAAAGCCACGGCATACCACGCCTGTTACCCCACCTTGCTAACGCATTGTGGGGTAAAGCGGCGGGTATGCCGTGGCTTTTTGCATCACCGCGGTTATCCTGCTTTGGCCGCTCAGAAAGTCTCCCCTAACGGGGGAGTCCTTCTGAGCTAGGAAATATTTTACGGGTCCTAGCTTATCTCGTTTCGGGTGATCTGGCCTAACCGGCCAGCTTCCCTCACTTGGCCCGCGGGAACGGGTCCACCGGCCGCGCATACTGCGTATAAGCGGCCGCGTTGCGGGTTGGGGCTTATCTCCGCTATGTGAGCGGCTTAGCTATTCTTAAGTCTAATCTTGCCGCTCACCAAGCTAGGCGCGCGGTTGCTGGGGGCTCCCCGGCAGTATAATGCAGCCCAGCGTGGGTATTACTCCGAGGCCACGAGGAGGAATTCTCGCGCGGCAAAGACCATAGGCCACGATCTAAGCGCGGTTAGCTCCCTGAGGTATGGAGGGGAGATCCACCGAGCGCGGGCAAGCTCGGACAAAAAATGTAACCTAGCCGGCAGCGGCCTGAGGAAACGAGGGACGAAGTCGGCGGGTAAGCCAGGATAAGCAATCAAAGCGAACGGGTACCGCGACGATGTACGAGGAGCGGTTCCCGCGAGCGTGAGGGGCAGAATGAGTCGGCCCGCGGACGTGGACCTCGTCCTTGGCAGGATAACCGCGGGCCTAGCTTTGTTAGCGGGTTAAGCGGATCCAGTGAGAAATACAACGGCCCGCTAACATAGCGGACATAAGCATTGACATGCACCCCGTCTTCGAGCGCTTTTTTCTGGCGCAGGCTTTGTCCGGCTCCACGAAGACACTGTCTTCGCACGGGTTAGCAAAGCGGTAAAAGTACGAGGACCGGCAAACCAAGACAGAAAACAAGCGCTGGGAAGCGGGTGTGGACAGGATAAGCTATTTACGGAGTAGGCTGGCTCGAGAGCGCAACGAGGTACGAGTGAGCATCTTGATCCAGCCGCTCGGAGTAAATGATCTGAGCAAAGACCGGCAACCGCGCGCTAAGCGAGGGCCGGCTTCCCGAGGCTACGAGGGGAGACTGCCCGAGCGTGGGCTACCAGGACCACATATATCGGCTCAGCGAGCGGGAGCTGCCCGGCTAGGGCAGATCACGCGAGCGGCAACTGCAGGATGAGAATGTCCGAGCGGAGTGGGTACCGCGAATATGTGAGCGGTTCCCGTGG